>PLML01000210.1 GCA_003141525.1 Bacteroidales bacterium | reverse complement strand
TCAATGATTCTGAGAATCTTGTTGCTTTTCTTCAGCTTTTAATGGTGTATTCATCCAAAATCTTCCTGAATTGTCAGAGATGGAAATACAGTTCTGTTCAAGAGGCAAAGACTGTATAAAACAATTATTCTGAAATTCCAATGGCTTATTATATTCCTGCACAAAAAGTTCCCTGAACTGGCGAAATTCAAGCTCTCTTCGTTTGTTAAGGATATTGCCATTAATGTCTTTCAGGTTTCCATAACTTAATCGAGTGGAATCAAGTTCCTTGAGCTTGAATTTATCATCTCTGACGGTTATATACAAGTTGGGGCCGTCAACTTTAATCCTTGTGATCTTCGCTTTTCTTTTGCCGATGGTCATGTCGTAGTTTTCCATTCTGCGTCCCGAAACAGGATCGATCTTTCTGTTGAAATAAGCTATTATAGTCATATCTGGGGAGGGATAATCAGCATAAGGGCCACCAGCATGCCTCCATTCTACTTTCACAATTTTAAAGAAGTTATTGTCACTCGCATCAGGTATAGTGAATGTATTATTGAAAGATATGTACTTAAGACACATCCTGGAATTAACTGCCGGTTCACGCCCATATTCAGTCTCAATATTGAAAATCTCCTTGTTCTTTTTTTCTGAATTTGAAAATGATGCAGAATACTCAAGTTTGTGTATCGAATAATCATCGGGCTGAATGAATATTGCACCTTTCAGCTGGATGCTGTCACCTGTGATCTGTCGTTTTGCGGTGAAGTCGATCTTATATAATAATGTACTTCCATCATAAATTCCCATTGGACTTGAAAACCTGTGATTTCTGATAAAATTCTGAGTCAGGGTATCAACAAATGAAAATGATCTTTTATCGAAATTTCTGATTGCATCGTGAACCAGCAATATAAATAGCTCATTTCCGTATTGATCACCAACCATTGCATGAGGTATCCTTTTAAACCACACATCAGAATGATCAGTTTCAGGAAGATCATAATACGGAGTTATACTTATCCGTGTGAAATCCATATTCTTTTTGAAATTAAGCAATCTATACCTGTTTGAATCTGATGCATAGGCAAAGCCCTTATCCAGAGTCTGGATGATCGCCTCGTTCAGGTTAAGATAATTACTGCTGTCCTTCTGATAATCCCGGTAATATGATACATAACTGAATGGTATATCCGGATTATTTTTCTTAATATTTTTGAGCGCCCTGGCTATTATAATTTCCGGGCTGAGTCTTCTTTTTCTGGCAGTTATCCTGACCTCATTAAGACCATAGATATTGGGTACGAGCTTTAGATTGTTCATTCCAGAGGTTTTCAGAACACTGAATGCCACTGAAAGCCTGTGAAATCCAATACTGGACACGATCAGACTGTCGGATTGAAATCCGGGATTGTTTAATATTCTGAAATCACCTTCAGCATTTGAAATGACCCCAACCTGAGAGTTTTTAAGACGTACTGTCGCGTATGGTACAGGTTCGGATGTTTTAGAATCAATAACTTTTCCTCTGATATAATCAAGCTGCTGGCAATAAATTACAGGATGACTAACCGAGAATAGTAAACCAATAAAAATTAAGTGCTTTATCATCTCTTTTCGATTTAAGTGGTGTCTCGTTCTAGAATAGGGTTACCCTTTTAAGTGTGACATAATGTTTTTTGCAAAGTCCCATTAGGTGGCACAGAGTTGTCGTGTCACAATGAGTTGACCTGACAGTGCCAGGTCCGGGTAAGGATTGTGAGTTTTGGATCACGATGAAACAGTCAAGATAGGGAAGCAAAATCATGGTGCTTCTTATTTCTTTAAATCTCTTTTTCTAACTTTATAAATTAATTCCTGATATCCTATTTTACCATCCTCCGAAATAGCTTCCACAACCACCTCCATCTCTCCAATTATATCAGCGTTATAAAAAGTCGCAGAAGCTTTGCCTAAGCTATCAACTATAACTTTGGATTCCCAATGGATAAGAGCACGCAAGTCTGGTTTATACCAGTCATTGTTTTGGAGTTTTTCGTATTTAGGGGCATAGAATTCACGAGGTGCTGAAAATACCGGAACGGATGCCTGTGTTAAGCCTTTAGGTCTAATAGCTCCGTATATTCCCTTTCCACCATAGGTATATATAGCAATTACATCTCCATAATTACCTACATCTAAAGGACTGCCTGTGCCTGGTGGCAAAAATTCCTTGTACAGTTGTAAAAAATTTTTTGCATTCTTAATAATTTCAAAACTACTTACTGCACCGGGAGAAATATAAGGAATTAAATCGTAGTCTAAAAAGTTAACTGGAACACCATCAACTACTACCAAAGTCTCCACCCCTCTTCTTACTTGCGCAATGAGCCTACCGTTATTAAATCTATGAATTGTAATCTCAGGGAATTTGGAATAAAGAACACTATACAATCCATAAGACCATTTTTCTTCTTTTTCTTGTATGGATTTACCGCTAATTACCAGATTTGGTTTGCCATACTCTTCCATTACTTTCTTCCTGATTGGAGTCATTCTATAAGCTTCAACAACCACTTCCCCCAGTTGAATATCCCCCGAAGACAATTTATAAGTGTCATCCAATTTTTTACGTTCAATGTCTTTTTCAACAAGTCTGTGCACAACACTATCGACCTTTCCTATTGAAAGTGTTTGATTAAAAGCAATGGCAGGAGATTCTTTCTTATCCAGTACAATTGTATAATCTTTATTTTCCCCGGCTTTGCCGGCGCTTTGAAGTAATATATTAAGTTTCTGGCCATATTCATCATTTATGTTGAAACTAAATCTACCCAAGGTGTCGGTCTTTTCAGTTTGAACAGATCTGTGGTGTCCAAATGTCATCAATGTTAACTCAACCTCTTTCCTTTTTTTCTGAGAAAATATCCCATTAACAGAACCGGATATAGTAAGTTTGGACTCAGGTTGGAAGTTTTCTTTATCTGCAGGTTTCGTATAGAGGTACTTTCGCCAGCCCTGGGTAAGTAACAGGTCATCCAGATCGTTATAGCTTTTAATATTTTCATTAAAATAAGATCCGGGGTTTTCTATCTCACCTTTCAGATCAGAACTAAGCAAAAAATATGACAATATATTCTGACGCGTACTCTGGATTTGTCCCATTTCCTCTTTGTTCAGCACAAGTAATGATAAATTGGCGTTTACGGATTGCCCATTATTATTTGAAGTCTTAATATTTAGCCTAGTCAATTCACGTTGAGTGTATATGTCCTTTTCAGGAGAAATAGCAATATTTATCCTGCTTTCCGGTTTTTCATTAAAAAAAAGTCTTTCTGCTACAGGTTGTCTCAGGTTATCCATCATTGTAAAAGCAATGATGCCTTCAGGCAGGCTGTCAGCACGTAAAGAAAACCGCAGTATACCGTCCTGCAATTTTCCTTTAATGTCATAGTAAACTAGTCCCCGGCAGGAAGTCCTGATATAAATACTATCATTTTTTAAATAGTTTGAAGAAGCAGTAAAGATTATTTCATTCGCTTTCTTAACAACCGACAAAATATTTCCCAGGGAGGCAACTTCCGGCAGCGGATAGATATATGCAATCTTTTCATCTGATTTTGAATTTAATCTGGCACTATAAGTGGTATTTTTATCCACACCAGTCAGGATAAAACTCCCCATGCCTGCCTGGTTACTTTTAAATACTGCGACGACTTCCCCGTTGCCGTTTATTATATCTCCTTCGATACTTTTGCCTTTACCATTATAGTCAACGGATTTGAAGCCGACCTTACATGGTAATTCCTTAACCAATTCTCCGCTTTCAGGGAAAAATTGCAGATCAGGACGATCCTCATTCAATGCTATAGTTTTTGTATAAGTAAAAAGCTTTTTAGTCCGCATCTGTAATGTTACAAACTGACCTTTTTCCGGGATAGGATATTCTATCATATACTTATTATCATCGTTTGGTCTGATATAAAGACTGTCTTTCTTATCGTCAAGNNTGAATGTATTCTTTAAAAAAGAAATCTGTGCCGAAATTTTTATTCCATTCGGTGTAAGCTCTGATCAGATAGAGGCCCTCAGAATAACTTTGATTCAGATCAAAAAATCCGTCTCCGATACCATTCTCCAGTTTTATTAACTTCTTTTCAATTATTTTCTCATCAGGACCTATCAACTCCACATACAATACTCCACTTAATTTAGTGAGACTATGGTCGCTGGCACTGGTAACAATTGATTTAAACCATATTGTCTTATCTGTTGTATAAACCTTACCATCAAGTTGCAGGTAAATTTTTTCAGGTTCTGGGCCATTAGAATAGATACGATTGTCTTGTGACCGGGCAGGAGAGTTTAATATTATACACAACNNCTATTAAGATTTAAACAGTTTTAACTTTAGAGATTTACATCAATGGTTAGTAAGAACTTGATTAATGGGACAAATAATGTGAAATAGTCGAAGAGGCATCTTTTAACTGATAGCTTACTCCGGAAATTCTGATCAGGGCCTCACCTTTCAAATCGGAATTATAAAAAGAAACCTTTGCTGTTCCTGTTGAATCGGTCTGTACTTCAGGATCCCAGTAAATGGTTGTTCTATTATCAGGTGCCTGGACGTTTTTATTTTCATAATCAGGCTGATAGAACTCTCTTGCCATATAAATTCCCTGATACGGGAATATAATAGCCCCCCTCGGATTTCCCCTGTATGAATTTGAATAAGTTTTTAATGAAACGACTGGTAAGTATATCTTGGGATCCGGTGGAAATGATAGTGGTGGAGGTGGTGATAGCCATTGACTGTACTTACTTTCCGCCTCGTACAATTTAACATCCGAAATTGCATTGACGGGAATTGCCATTGCCCATCCATAAGCCTCAAAATCATAACATGGAGGACACAAAGATGCAGTTAAAGGGGCTCCGTCTACAACCAGGATCGGGTTAAAGACTTTCCCATGAGTTCCAAACCCGGTGGCGATAAAGGCTTTCTCCCCGAATTCCTCATATATCATCTGAAACACGCTGGAGTATTTTTTCCCGGTCGGATCTTTCTTATTAAGATCAATCGTTTTATCAGGAGCAGAATAACCGGTGCGGTCAGATTTTGCCGTAATTTTTACCTCAGGTATCTTAATGTATTTAATAAACAGTCTGTCAACTGAATCAATTTCACTGAATTTCTTGTCAAGGGCTTTGAGATATCCGGTTTTATAAGATATAAAAGGTAATTCGTTCATTTTGTAAGTTATGACAGGAAGAGGAAAAGTATCCAAGACTAAGCCAAGATTCCCGACCCTGTCTTTATTATTCTTATTTTGAATGAAATAATCATGGGAATTGTAATGGAAAGGAATATCAATTTTAAATCTGTTGTTCTTATCAACCTCAGTAATACCATTGAAGCCTGTTTTAAAGTCAAGGTAATTGAGTTTATAGCCACTGCATGACTTGGAGTTATTTTGATTATAAACAGACCCGACGATGCAGAATCCTTTTTCGATCGGATACAGTACTTTAAATGTATTGGTATACCGTATTGAATTCCATAAATAATTTCGCCAGCCTTGCGTCATCATTACAAGATCTCTTTTTGTAATACCATCGGAGGTGGTATCAGAGAGATTTAATAATTTGTAATTGGTTCCACCCTTCAGCTCAGACGTAAAATAAAGGTAAGACTCAATATCGGGATAGCTTATAGTCGAGTCGCTTTTTGAAGCATCCACTACTGCCAGCGAAAGAGAGGATCTGACCGGGTTTCCGGAAGCATCAGTGACATTGAATTTCAGGGTTACCTTTTCCCTCATGTTATATACCTTTTTATTTGTTTCAACATTAATAAACATCTTCTGATCCGGCCGGTTATTGAACACCAGCCTCTCTGCCAGCGGACGAAACAGGCTGTCATAAAGTGTTAACTGCACAATACCTTTAGGGTACATTTTCAGAGGGAGATGGATTTTTAATGGTTTGTTCTCCAGTCTTGTCTCAATAGAGGCATATACTGCACCTCGCACGGAGATAAGCAGATAATTCCTGCCTCTGACATTATTCTGGTTGCTTTTTAAAAGGATGTCGCTGGAATCAGGGTTGAAATTCAGAGTATACCCTTTTGACTCAACACCCGGCAGGTTAAAAGAGTATTTAATACCCGACAGATTTACAAGTGCTCTGTAGAAGCGATTATATTCGGGTGTAAATTCAAACTTACCCACTCCGGAATTATCTCCTGATATGTGTTTGATCGTGTTATTATTTTCGTCAATAATATCAGCGTTGAACTCTGCCGGATAACCTTTGTTGTCTGTTGCTTTATAGGCAATTACTGTATTGATTCCCCCGACCATCTTCCCGCTTTCCGGAAAGAATTGAAGATTAATACCCGATTTCAGAGGAATTGAAAGCCGTTGTTCTGAAATGACAGCCTCGCCGGAAAGAATAAGCCTTATATCGATAAAAGGGCAGGAAAGCGAGGATGGTACAAAAAACCCCATCGACTCATTTAATGATTTTACAATAATGAAGGTTTTTCGCACGCTCAGGGTATCATTAAGTCTTGCAAGTACTTCGAGCTTTTTATCCTGAGCCTGGTATACATCTGGAAGGATTGTCTTAATATGTAACTCAACTGAGTCCCCCTCAATACTTCTTCTTATTACCGGATTTACTAATATCATTTTGGAAAAATCCGATTGATGAACCGGAATCTCTTTTTCAAAAAGATATTCACTCTGAAAATTTCTCATGTACTGAGTGTAGGCTCTCAGCCGGTAAATTCCGTTTTTTGCATTCTTGTTTAGTACAAAGTCACCGTATGTCATGCCATTGCTGATAATGAGTTTCAGATGCTTTTCCGGGTGGTTATCTGAATTGATCAGATCGACATACAGTATTCTGCTGAGCGAGGTTGAATCCATATGCAGGTTCTCCATTACAAAAGCACTGAACCAGATAGTATCACCAGCAAGATAATCAGGCCGGTCTGTCTCTACATATACATTTTCAACGGCAACAAGGTTATTATTCATCACAGTGACAATCGAGTCTGTACTGATTGTCTCATTAGTAGGGGGGAGACGATTTTCAGAATAAAACCTGTTGCCATTCTCCCAATTTTGAATTTGTTTTTGTTCTTCATTATCTGGCGTAACGTATGAGTTTTGAACCCAGAAATCATGTTTATAGGGCTTCATGAATAGTTTTTCTATTTCTGAATTAAAAGCCGTGGACTTACCTGATAATGAATACTTTTCACTAAAATTTATTTGCTGTTTTGACTCGGTTAATGTTTCTTGCAAAACATGATCTCTTACGGCGTTATATATCAGGGAAGAATCTGGAACGATACCAAAAAGAGTGTTTTTAGAAATATACTGATCAGGATTATTTTTCTGAATCAATCTGAAAACTTCATTCTCACTTATACAATCAATAAGGTAAATGTCTCTATTTTCAATACCACGAGAAAATGAAATTTCAGTTGATGAACTTCTATCATCTAACCATCTTGGCAGAGAACCTTGCATTCTAATCTTACGTTTTGATTTGAAGCCGCTTGTTATATTTACAATCGAAGTATCAGCTACATTGATGTAATAAACATTTTTTGTTCCACCCATATTTATCTCCACAAAGGCAATGCGGCTACCATTCTCATCAAAAAATCCACTTCTGGAAATATAGTTTTCAATAAACAATGGCAGGTTGATGTAAGGGTCAACTTTAAAATCCAGTTTATTTTCTGAAAGGCCTGGAATATATTCGCTTGTTGATGCATAACGGAATATATCTGATTGCCCATACTGAAGTAAATACTTATTTACATTCATTTCCATATAACTTTCGAATAAGCTGTTAATCGTTGAATCCACCGATGAAGTTATGCTGCAATAAACAAGTTTTCTTTGTAAAGGATCAGGAGTTTCAGAACCTTCATATTTTTGAAATTTTTTAACAGCTGTTTTAAGTATTATTCCATATTCCTCCAGTGTTTTTTTATTGATTTTTTTCTTATGAATATCAAGAGGGACCAGTGAAATCGAAATGGAATCATCCGGATTATTTATGATTACAGTTGCTTCTTTAAATCCGAATTTACTTATTTTGAGAGTAGTTGGGAATTCATTCGGAAAAAGAAGGAATTCTCCCCTGGTATTTGATTTTGTACCGAACTTATTATTTCTTGTGGAAATGTCTACAAAACAAATCGGAGAGTGGGTGTTTAATTCAGTTATCCTACCTCTGATAAAATCTTTTTTTTGAAATCTTACTGTTTCTGTAAGTTCAATTTGATTGGGGCTATGAGTTTGACCCTGAAGAGGGAAATGCAAAACAAGGACAAAAATCAATAGTAAGAAATGCTTTATTTTCATAGGATTCTCTACCGCTGAGTTTTCTTCACCTTTTATCTTTTTACATTCTTTGACCACCGTAGCTTTCATTGACCGACGAAGCTTTAGCGAAATCGGTAGCGAAGGTGGTTGTCTTTTATCTTATAAATCGGCTACTGGTGTGAGTGCCTACTCATATCTCAGTGCCTCCACCGGATTCTTACTCGCAGCTCTATAGGATTGAAGGCCTACCGCCAGCAATGCGATAAACAGAACAATCAGGCCAACCACAACAAAAATCCATGGATTTAAAGTAATCCGGGATGCATAGCTTTGCAACCATTTATTTATGCCAAACCAGGCAACAGGGCTTGCGATTAGTATTGAAATCAATACCAGTACAAGGTATTCCTTTGATAACAGGAAGAATATCTCAACAGGCTTAGCTCCGTTCACTTTCCTTATCCCTATTTCTTTTGTCCTGAGTTCAGTCATAAATAAGGATAGTCCGATAAGCCCGATACAGGATATTAATATTGCCAGAAAAGATGAGTAAACAAGTATCTTGCCTATTCTCTGTTCGGTCCGGTACAACATATCATACTCATCATCAAGAAATTTAAACTCCAGTGGATAATTAAGGTTGTATGACTTAAAAAGCTTTTTTATATAGTCAACTGTGGAAGAAATATTTTCAGGTTTCATTCTGATGTAGCAGTTGCCACTGAAGTATGGAGATAATTTCATAATGATAAGCGGATCAATTTGAGTCTTTAAAGTTTTAAAATGAAAGTTTTTAATTACTCCAATAATTCTGAATTTCGATCCATTGCTTGTTAATACCTGTCCGATGGGATCTTTAAATCCCAGGATTTCCATTGCTTTTTCATTGACCACCAGCGCGGTGGTGTCACCTGGAAAATCATTAGAAAAAAACCGGCCATCCTTCATCTCAAGTTGAAAAGTTTTTACAAAATCAGCATCGGTATAAAGAGAGCTGAAATAGAACACACCGCCAGCTTTGTTACCCTCCCAGTCAAAACCTTCCGCAGAACCATCTTTGTCGAAAACATCAGGAACTTCTATTGTTGTACTCAGTATATCAGTATTTTTGGCAAGATCTGCTTTTAAAGTTTCACTACGAATACCACTTCTGATCTTGAAATGACCAATTTGGTCTAGATTCAGACCCAGGTTTTTATTCTGCAAATATCTAAGTTGACTTCCAACAACCAGAGTACATATTATTAGCAAGACAGACAGAGAAAACTGGAGGATGACCATAACCCTCCTGAATCCTGCATTACCAGGATTTTTATTAATTATCCCCTTTATTATATTCAAAGGCTTTAAGGAAGACAAATAAAGTGCAGGATAAGCTCCAGCTAAAATACTGCAAGTCAGCACAATAGAAATTAACCAAATGTACAAGTGTGAGTCGCGATAATTAACAAACAAATGCTTTGCTGTCAGATTATTAAAGCCGGGTAACAATAATTCCACCAGGATCATTCCAATACTATGAGCCACGAATACAATCAACAGTGATTCTCCCAGGAACTGGAAGATGATTTTCGTTTTGTTCGAACCTGTCACTTTGCGCATGCCGATCTCCTTTGACCTCATTGATGATTGGGCTGTTGCAAGGTTCATAAAGTTTATGCAGGCAATTATGAGTATAAAAACTGCTACAATACCCAAAATCCTTACATAAGTAATATCACCGTGACCGGATATATCAAAAGAATATTTCCCCGAAGAATTTAAATGGATATCTTTAACGTTTTGAAGAAAAATATCAGGATTGTAGCCCGGGCCTTTCACATTATTTTTGACAACATCTTTAATTTTATCACTTACAAATTTACCGTCAGTTCCTTGCTTGAGCTCTAAGTATGAAAAACAAGCTCCATGCACGCTCCACTGATACTTCTCTGCACCAAAAAATTTAAAAGAACCTAAAAAATCAAAATGCAAGTGACTATTATGCGGAAAACTCTTTATAACACCAGTTATAGTAAAAGTTAAACCTGATGTCTTCAATATTTTGCCAAGCGGATCTTCATTGCCATAATATTTTTTAGCCATCTCTTCTGTAAGAACTAAATTATTGGGGCCGTTTAATGCACTATTTAAATCACCTTTTAAAAATTCAATATCAAACATTTTTAAAAAGTCATCATCAGCAAAGGCCACTCTTTCAAATATATAATCATCTCCATTTTGCATTGAAACAGGAAATTCCGTATACCTTGAGGATCTGATTATTTCAGGATACTGTTCTTTTAATGCTGCTGCCAGCGGTGATGGTGTTGTTGCTTCCTGGTACAAGTGACCGTCTATACTGATAAATTTCTCAAGTACACGATAGAGATTATCTGCATTTTTGAAATGTCTGTCAAAGCTCCATTCATCCTGCACCCATAAAAGAATCAGAATTGAGCATGCCATGCCTATAGCCATGCCGCTTATATTCAGAATTGAATATGTTGAATACCTTTTGATATTCCGGATAGCGATTTTGAAGTAGTTCTTTAACATAGTTGCTGGTTGCTGGTTGCTCGTTGCTTGTTACTTGGACAAACGCAACTTAATTACTTGTAAGTCATTGCGAGCGAAGCGAAGCAATCTCCCGATCGTTTCCGAAACCTCCACTTCCAATTACCATACCAGTATTTTTTACTCTTTGAAAATTAATCATTTAAGCAATTAAATCAAAAGAAAATTATATATATTTGTCTAATGTAGGTACATATAATGTCCAATATATAGACAAGACGGA
Organism: Bacteroidales bacterium; assembly: GCA_003141525.1. Taxonomy (GTDB): domain Bacteria; phylum Bacteroidota; class Bacteroidia; order Bacteroidales; family VadinHA17; genus LD21. The sequence continues at coordinate 4,530 of PLML01000210.1, read as the reverse complement.
AGTCAGAAGCAGGAAGTAGGAAACTCCTTACTCCTTACTCCTTACTCCTTACTCCTTACTTCGGACTTCGGACTTCGAACTTCGGACTTCTTAATTAGCTTGAATAATAGGATATCAAAATGAATGGCAAATTACTGATAGTTGACGATCATAAACATGTTTTGAAAGCACTGATCCAGCTCCTTGAACCTGAATTTGACAGTATCACTGGTATATCAAATCCTAATCAAATCCTCAGTTACATTAATAAGGAAGAGTATGATGTCGTCTTATTGGACATGAACTTTTCTGCAGGTGTCAATACCGGCAATGAAGGCATATACTGGCTCAATAGAATACTGAAATCAGATCCCCTGGCAGCCGTGGTTATGATAACTGCTTATTCCGATGTTAATCTGGCTGTGAGAGCAATTAAAGAAGGAGCTACCGATTTTGTAGTAAAACCATGGGACAACAATAAACTCATTACTTCCCTGCAGACAGCATTTAAACTCCGGCAAACGAAAATTGAGAATAAAAAGCTCCGCGACAGGCAAAAGCAGATAAATAAAGGGATCATTAATCAATCTGATCCTCTGATCGGGAAATCTCAGCAAATAGAAAATGTTTTGCAGGTAATAAAAAAAGTAGCCAGAACAGAGGCAAATGTTCTGGTCATAGGCGAGAATGGGACAGGAAAAGAATTAATTGTAAAGGAGATCCATAATAATTCGCGCAGAGCCGACGAAGCATTTATCAGCATTGACATTGGCACAATCACCGAGACATTATTCGAGAGTGAGATGTTCGGACATATTAAAGGTGCATTTACTGACGCCAGAGAAGATAAAACCGGGTGGTTTGAAACAGCTTCCGGAGGCACACTGTTCCTGGATGAAATAGGCAATCTCTCTCTTACAATGCAATCCAAACTTCTTACAGCAATTCAAAACCGGGTAATCCATAAGGTCGGATCAAAGACCCCAATACCATTTGACATACGTCTTATCTGCGCAACAAATAAGAATCTTGATGAATTGGTCTCAAATAACCTATTCCGGGAAGATTTATATTACCGGATTAACACAATAGTGATTGAAATACCTCCTTTACGTGATCGTGGCGAAGATATTGTTTTGCTTGCAGAACATTTCTTAAAGGAGTATGCAGCCAAATACGAGAAATTCAGTTTGAAATTCAGCAGCAAAACTCTGGACAAACTCATGAAATATACCTGGCCTGGAAATGTGAGGGAGTTACGTCATACTATTGAAAAAGCTGTTATTTTAAGTGATTCTGACATTTTAATGCCCGAAGATTTTATTATTTCACATACAACGCTACAACCCTCTCTTAACCAAAAGCCACCGACATTTGCCGAAATAGAAAAACAAGCTCTGCAAATTGCCCTCGACAACAATAATGGAAGTGTTTTAAAGGCATCGCAGGAACTGGAAATTGCAAGACAAACCATGTACAATAAAATGCTAAAGTACGACCTCTAAAAGCTGCAAAATGTTATTAAATAAATTCTTTATCAATGTAATTATCCGGGTAACTTTTATAGTATTAACAAGCGTGGCATTGGGTATAGTTTTATCGCATCTTGACCGTGGATACTACTATACATTGTCGGGTATGATCTTCCTGATCATGCTTCAATCATGGCTACTGGTTAATCAGGTTAACAGGACAAATTCCGATCTGGAAAAATTCTTTTCTTCGGTTCAGGATCATGACTCATCCATTCGTTTCCCTGAAGATGCAAAAAATAACTCATTCGTAAAATTACATGACAGAATGAATTATTTGAATATGGTAATTCAGAATGCTAAAATTGAAAATGAAAGAACAAGCCAGTTCTTACAAAGTGTGGTTGATCATGTTGATATCGGGCTATTATCATTTGATATGAATGGCAGGATAGAAATTTATAACAGGGCTGCAAAAAGGTATTTAAAGGTTCAGCAGCTTCAGCAACTATCGTCTTTAAAAAATATGAATGATGAATTAAATATAATTATAAATACTATAAAACCAGGGCAGGAGATATTGCATAAAATTAAAATAGACAATCTTTTACAAAGTATTCTGGTAAAATCCACCGAGCTTAAATTTGAAAGCAATGTAATAAAACTGGTTTCGTTTCAGGATATTACCAATGAACTCGACAAAAAAGAATTGGATTCCTGGCAAAGATTGATCCGGGTGTTAACCCATGAAATAATGAATTCCATAAGTCCGATTACCTCTCTTACAACGGTGATTTCAGGGTACTTTAAAAGAAAGGATGATGGAAAACCGATTCCATTGAAAAATATTGATTATCAAATAGTTTCTAAAACACTTTCCGGGTTGAATACCATTGAAGAAACAGGAAAAGGATTATTGGATTTTGTTGATAAATACAGAAGCTTAACATCATTGCCAAAACCCAATTTAAGCAAATTCACCATTGATAGTCTGTTCCTGAAATGCAAAATCCTCATGGAATCAAATATTTCCAATAACATAAAAATCACTGCAAGTGTTTATCCTGAAGATATTTCAATAGTAGCAGACTTTGCCCAGGTTGAACAGATTCTTATAAATTTAATTAAAAACTCTATCGAAGCTTTATCCAATAAGAAGAATGGAACAATTAACCTGAAAGCATTCTATGCCGGTGATGGTACAGTAATTCAGGTTGAGGATAATGGAATTGGAATATCGGGTGATATTATTGAAGATATTTTTGTGCCATTTTATACAACCAAAGAAAATGGTTCAGGTATAGGACTAAGCCTGTCAAAGCAGATAATGCAAAACCATGATGGCACAATTTCAGTGAACTCTGCTCCGAATAAGGGATCTGAGTTTACCTTAAAATTTCAATTATGACTATCCACAAACGTTCATTGGTAATATTTCTGAACATGCCATTAAAACATGTCCATTTTTATCCTTAAATAGGGTTTCATATCAAAGATCGAAGTACACAAAAAGTTGAAACCTGGAATAAATCGTTTAAAATATATTAGATTGATAATCTAGCATATAAAAAAACACTTAGCTTCTCACCCCGACTTTTAAAAACATAAGACCGTTGTAAATCAATAAAATACAGCGGTCTTTTTGTTTGTGGTAATTAATGTGGTAATAAATAATGTGTTTATTTGTTTCTTCGATTGTACCATTTCATACTCTGCCATCCACTAATTACACCTTCATTTTCACATTCAAGACCATGCCAATAAATTTCAACATTCTTTGGCATTAATATAGTTTTAATCAATGCATGGCATCAGCGGATATCTGCTGTTCGCTTCATGCATAAATCATTAGAGATTTTGTATTATCGGTCTGCCACCCCCGTCTCTTAATAATAGATGTTCAATAAGTTACAATGCTTTTGTACGATCTTTGAATGAGATTAGATTAACCCTGTCAATACTGGCAGGTTTTTTTTAATACTATTAAACCCTAAGAAGATTATCCCGAATATTTTCATTAAAGTATTTAATATTTACATTCACTTCACCATCATCTTCACGCATTAGTTTTATCAAGATATCGCCATTTTCTTCATAAACTTCGATGACTTCTGCAATAACTTGTTTATCATTATCAAATCCTTTTTGTCCTATAAACTTTTGTGTTTTCCTTAATAGCTCCGCTAATTGTAGTTTTGTGTATTGCATCTGATTTAATATTTAAATTAATTAAACTTAAATAATTTCTGGTATTATCTGACCTCAAAAGGAGGGATTTAAGCCACTTAATCTATTTTTGGATGTCCTGTATCCCTTAAAAAAGATAATCGTCCAAAATATCTACTCCTATGGCTCCACCGTAATCAGTAGGTTGACAAATAATATTGGCAGTGTCAGAGAAAATAATTTCTTCCTGATGTTGCTCAAATAATATACTTGAAAATAGTATCACTCCTGCTAAAGAGAATATTATTACAATTCTTTTTAAGTTAGATATTCCATCAGGTTTATTTATTATTAATATGTTAGTTACTCCGATCATTGTATTTTATATTGATTACTGTAAAAATACTCTATCAGAGTTAAAATTAAGTAAATGCGATTGTCAAATTGTGAACATTTTGAGGGGTTTTCAATATATATTAATGAACTTTTCAAAGTGTTTATAATTAAAAACCTTTGTTATTTAGAAAGAATTTAAATAATATTGCCCTAAGTACTCACCTAAAATAATATAAATTATGTTACCTGATGACTCAATTGGCGGACTTCTGATGCTCAAAGCAGAAGCAAATAAAAAAACTTTGAAATTATATAAACCATCAGAGCTACTTGAACAGGCGTTTGATTTTGCTGACCCTATTGCAAGAAAAATTAAAGACCCTGTTTTGCATGATGAAATTGAATTATATGTTGAAAATCAAAGAGCACAAGTTGGCACAAAAAAGAATTATTCTGATGTGTCATCCTTCTGTGATAAAATACTTAATCTAATTGACCCGCAAGAAATCGTTCGTATTAAAAATATACTAAAAGGCATAGTTAATTTTTAATAACTTTTACTAAGTACATGACAAAA
>PLML01000060.1 GCA_003141525.1 Bacteroidales bacterium | reverse complement strand
TCCGCCTGGGTCATTGGCTCCAAAACACTATGCAGACCTCCAAGCATCACACCTGAATAATCAGGTAGTACCCTGCCCCTGAAAGTATCATGAATTGCCCTAGGCTGTTCAAAAATTTCTTTTAGCATAAAATGAGCAAAACCTTCTTTGTCAATCTCCCCAATCTTAAGATCCAGTTCTTTGACTTCAGGTTGGATCTTTTCTGTTCTTATAGTTTTAAGGATAAGTTCATCTTTCTTTATTATAGCGATATCGTCATCATTCAGATAGATTACCCTTTGTGTATATTCAACAATCGGTGTGGCATCGGAAGCAATAAAGTTTTCGCCTTCTCCAACTCCTATGACAAGAGGGCTTCCTTTCTTGGCAGCAAATAGCCTGTCCGGCTCTTTGGTGCATAGTATTACAAGTCCATACGCTCCTTCAACCCTGTTGAGGGCCAGCGTAATTGCCTGTTCAGCAGTGAGATCACCCTCGAGGTACATATGGTCAATGAGATTGGCAAGAACTTCTGTATCTGTCTGACTTGTGAATTTTACACCTCTGCTCTCGAGGTGCTTCTTGAGACGTGCATAATTCTCAATTATACCGTTATGAACTACAATGAAGTTGCCTTTATACGAGACCTGAGGATGGGCATTCAGTTCATTAGGTTCACCATGTGTGGCCCACCTTGTATGCCCCATTCCTGTTGTACCGTTAAAATTGGATTTATTAACAAGATCCTCAAGGTCTTTTACTCTGCCCGCGCATTTAAATATTTTTGTTTCTCCGTTTACAAGAGCCATACCGGCAGAATCATATCCGCGATATTCAAGTCTTTTCAGGCCGTTAATTATTATTTCCCGGGCTTCTTTAGATCCTATATAACCTATAATTCCGCACATATTCAACAGTATTTAGAATGTAAGTATGAAAGTTGTTATTTCGGTTCACAAAATCTAGAACTTTGTATAGGTAAATTCAAATTTAACAGAACTTTTGTTCTTATTGGCATTCAGAACAGCATTCTTTATTCCGGTCCCCTGAAAAATATCCAGCTCCGGTTCTAAAGTATTTGTAGCATCTTCGAGATATTCCTGGACATATTCAGGTATATTGAAATTATATACATAGGCTATGGAATCGAGCTTCCCGTCAAAGAAGCTGTGAGCAAGATCTACAGTCGATGCCAGTGTATAGTCAGGCACAGTATATTTGGTTCCGCTTTTTGTTCTATATCTGAGAAATAGTTGAGTGGGCATCATAGGAGTTATATAAGGATTACTTACGGTTGCTTTGAAATGGACCGGAACAACCAGCCTTGCTCTGTTAATTGCAATTTTACCTAATGAAACATCATTTTTTACATTTTTAAGGCCCGGCATATACAATTTTGTATAAACTCCATTAAGACATTGCACGTAAGAGAGAGTGTCTCGGTAAGTTGTATTTCTGTGCGCCATTTTATCTCCAAGGGTGGCTGTACTGAAATCATGTGAAAAGACGTTAAAGTTTGCGTTCGTGTTCTTTGCATCAAGAAGGAAAGAATATTGTTTGGTGGTACCTGTGGTATCATGAGTGAACAAAACAAAGTAATTATAATAGGTTGTCTGGTCAGATACCAGACTTAAAGAAATGAGAAAAGGGTTAGAAGCTGATGAATTCAACTGGAAGTATAATCCTTTGAAAAAAGATCGGAAATCAGGTGCGTTATTATTGTAAAATAATTTGGTTGTGTCGCGTGTAAGATAATTCCCGAATGCAACCCCTTTTCCAGGCAAATTCAGTTCAATATCGTTTATTGTATCGGCTCTCAGTGCAGGTAGAGTAACATCGGTCACACTAAAACCTGTAAGGGGTACAGGCGCGTTAGGATAATACGCAGTATCGAGATAAATCTGGTTGGCTATCTCAGAGAAGCTTAAAGTATTTACTACATCAGATCCTCCTCCCTTATTAGTTAAAATATGTAAAAATAATTTCATTGAATCAACAGTAAATGGTTGACCATCCCATTTAGCGCTGAGTCTTATTTGTGAAACAAATCCTGCCGTGGTGGTCCCGAAATAAGGATCATAATCGGTTCCCAGGTAAGAAACCGGAGACAGGTCGGTCCGGGCCGAATCATCATACATTGTATAAGAAAAGATACTTAATGTATCTGTGGATTTGATTGCGACAAAATCACCTTCGGGAAGAATATCTCCTCCGATTTTCAAGACCTCCTTCTTACATGAACTGGCCAAAAAAGTTATCATTACAAAAAGTGAGGCGAGGAATATTCTGAAGAGATTTTGAGAGACAGAAACAATTCTGTGAGTGTGTCGGGATCTATTATAATATCTTGTCATAAAAATCATTATAGGCATCAATATATTCGGACTCATCCTTAAATTCAAGAACCGGTTTGTTAACTGTAATCAGGTATTTTTTCAATTCTTCGTTAATATCCTCGCTACCGATAATGATTCCGTCAGAATATTTGATAGCCAATTTTGACACATTGACAAAATCTGGTTTCTTAACCAATTTAAGGTTTTCCCCATCTATTCCATCGAACCTCAGTTTATCAACGAATGTTGATCTAAACGGAGTTTTAAAATCGTTATTGTAAATGGAATAGATTATTTTGTAACTATGAAAGAGCGGATCATCATTGTATATACTTCGCAGATAAACCGGCACCAGTGCTGACATCCATCCGTGGCAATGCACAATATCAGGTGCCCATCTTAGCTTCTTAACAGTTTCAATTACACCTCTTGCAAAAAACAGTGCTCTTTCATCATTATCTTCAAATTCCCTCCCTGAAGCATCGCTGATGATATGTTTTCTCTGGAAATAATCATCATTATCAATAAAATAGACCTGCATCCGTGCCGATTGAATCGATGCAACTTTGATTATAAGCGGATGGTCGGTATCGTCTATAATCAGATTCATCCCCGAAAGCCGGATCACTTCGTGAAGTTGATTCCTTCTTTCATTGATACAACCATACCGCGGCATGAAAGTCCGGATCTCTTTGCCTCTTTCCTGAATGCCCTGGGGGAGAAATCTTCCGATCTTCGACAACTTTGTCTCACCTAAGTAAGGAGTGATCTCTTGTGAAATGAATAATACCTTCCTGCTTTCCATTTCCCTGCCTGGATATACCATTTCGATTTAAGGTGCAAAGATAGTAAAAATTAATAACATAATAAAAATGCGGATATTCAAAGAGAAGCTAAGATTAGCATTAACCGGGGACTTTTAAATTTAATAATAAAGTCATCAAAGGGATTTTACAAAGGTTTACTGAGATTATGAATTAAACAGATTAAGTTTGTAAAAAAATCAAAAATAATGAAGGTCGTAAGTACTGTCATTGAACTGCAAACCAGGTTAAAAGAAATGCATCTTTCTCCTGTTGGATTTGTTCCAACCATGGGTGCCCTCCATGAAGGTCATATATCTCTGGTACATTGCGCTTCAAAGCAATGTCCGGTAGTCGTAGTAAGCATTTTTGTAAACCCTGCGCAATTTAATGACAAAAATGATCTGAAAAATTATCCGAGAACACCTGATAATGATCTTGCGCTTCTTAAGAAAGTCCTTAGAGAAACTGATCTTGTATTTATTCCGGAAGTCAAAGAAATATACCCCGAAGAAGATAAACGTGAATTTCATTTTGCGAACCTCGATAATGTAATGGAAGCTCTTCACCGTCAGGGTCATTTTAATGGTGTTGCACAGGTTGTTAGCAGATTATTCGAAATTGTAAAACCCGATATCGCTATTTTTGGATTGAAGGACTTTCAGCAACTTGCCGTTATTAAAGCTCTGGTAAAACAGACAGGTAATAAGGTGAAAATAATAAGCAATCCTATCATCCGTGAGAATAACGGATTGGCGATGAGCAGCAGGAACCGTATGCTTGAACCGGAAATCAGATCCAAGGCAGCAATAATCTATAAAACTATTTCCACTGTCATTAAGTTGATTAACAATCGCGATATAACTGAAATTAAATCTTTCGTAAGGGACAATATTGAAACTGTTCCCGGGTTCAAAGTTGAATATTTTGAGATTGTGGATGATACAGACCTGATCCCTTTAAACACAATTGATGAAATGAGAAAAGATAAACGNNACAAGATATCAAAACATGTTAATAGAAGTAATAAAATCAAAAATCCACAAGGTTACAATTACAGGGGCAAACCTTAATTATATTGGAAGTATAACAATAGACGAGGATCTCATCGATGCAGCAAACCTGATAGAAAACGAAAAAGTCCAGGTTTTAGATCTTAACAATGGAGAACGTCTTGAAACGTATATAATAAAAGGGGTCCGAGGATCGGGAGAAATATGCCTGAATGGCGCTGCAGCAAGAAAGGTTCTTATTGGCGATATTATCATCATTATATCATTTGCGTTACTCGATTTTCAGGAAGCAAAATCATTTAAACCGGTAATCATTTTCCCCGATACTAAAACCAATAAACTGATCTAAAGTTGAGAAAAGGTATTCTGCAGACCCTTAAGTTTTTAGCTTTCTTCGCTGTTGGAATGCTCCTGCTGTGGTTCGCATTTTATAACACTGACTTTTCAAAACTTTGGGCAGAATTGAAAGAAGCAGATTATTCATGGCTCCTTCTATCAGTTCTCTTTGCATCGTTTGCTTTTATAAGCCGTGCAAGAAGATGGGTATTGCTTGTAAACCCTCTCGGTTTCAATCCTTCAACCAGAAATGCTTTTTATGCATTGATGACCGGGTACCTGGCAAATATTGCTTTGCCAAGGATCGGAGAAATCACACGGTGTGTGGCATTGGGCAAAAAGGAAAAAATTCCTGTCGATCAGCTGATCGGAACAGTAGTTATTGAGCGCACTATAGACTTTCTCTCCCTTTTGACCATAATGATAATCATGATATTTACAAGCGGAGAAAAGATAGGTCTGTTTCTCAAAGAAAGCATTCTCTTACCAATCCGGCAGAAAGTATTTTCAATCTTCGGAAACACCTGGATTCTCCTGGCAATTCTCTTTTTGCTTGGAGTAATTACCCTGTTTCTTATGATCAGGTACAAAAAAAGGTTGCGTAACATCCGTTTTTTTTCAAAGATGTTCGACCTGGCCCGCGGAATAATTAACGGACTTACAACAATTACCAATTTAAAAAGAAAATGGGAATTCATTTTCCATACTATATTCATCTGGATCAACTATGCTCTTATGACCTGGGTAGTGGTATTCTCACTTCCAAGTACCTCACATCTGACTTTCGGAAATAGTGTTTTCATCCTGGTAATAGGAGGGCTCGCCATGTCGGCCCCGGTTCAGAGCGGACTAGGTGCATTTCATTATATAGTTTCGCGCGGTCTTCTTATTGTCAACGGAATACCTGTTGAAGACGGATTGGCATATGCATTGTTAACTCATGAGTCGCAACTGATTTTTGTTGCAATTATCGGTACAATATCATTCTTCATCATTTTCAGAAAAGAAAAAGCTTCTACTCCTCCCCAGGTTCAACCCCCCAACCCCTGATTTCTTAACCCTTCCCTTCCCTTATATCTAAGGGAAGGGGTTGGGGATGGGTTCCTTAAAATTAAAATGAGACTGGAGAGTAAGTACATGAGATCCTGTTTTTCACTTAGAGAAACTCAAAAATATTATTTCTAACCATTGTCTATACTCGATTCATTTAAGACTTTTTTGAGTAATTTTCACTAATTTTAACGTTTATCATTGAGAGAATTAAAGGATTAATAAAGATATAAGGCCCCCAATTGGGGGGTTGGGGGGTAAAATGGCAAAAAGCAAAACTGTATTCGTCTGTCAGAACTGCGGAGTTGAATCACCTAAGTGGATCGGAAGATGCCCTTCATGTAAAGAGTGGAATACCTACCATGAAGAGATAATTGCTCCTGCAACTTCACGTGAGGTTTCGTTCCTTATGGGCCAGGAAAAAAGGAAGCCTGAACTTCTCGATAGTATCAAGGCTAATGAGCATGGTCGTCAAAAGACCGGCATATCAGAACTCGACCGGATACTCGGGGGCGGTATTGTTGGTGGATCACTGATTCTTCTGGGCGGAGAACCGGGTGTTGGCAAATCGACCCTGGCGCTTCAGCTTGCTCTTGCCCTAAAAGATAAAAATATCCTCTATGTTTCAGGAGAAGAGAGCGAAGAACAGATAAGCCTCAGGGCAAGAAGGTTGAAGAACTCCAATCCCCAGTGTTATATACTTTGCGAGACGGAACTTGAAAGCATCCTGGCACATGCTGAGAATATTAAACCCGGACTTATAATAATTGACTCTATACAGACAATAAGTAATGCTTTGCTTGAGTCTTCCGCAGGCTCAGTATCACAGGTTCGGGAATGCGCTGCTCAGCTCCTTAAATATTCCAAGATAACCGGAATTCCAATAGTTCTGATTGGACATATTACAAAGGATGGGACACTTGCAGGTCCAAAAGTTCTTGAACATATCGTCGATGTGGTTCTCTATTTTGAAGGTGATAATAACTATGTTTACCGCATTCTCCGGTCGGTTAAAAACAGGTTCGGTTCCACCTCTGAATTAGGAATCTTTGAAATGGTTGAAACAGGATTAAGGGAAGTTGACAACCCTTCTGAAATGTTTATCAATCAGCACGATGAGGCGCTCAGTGGGATATCAATTGCGGCCACTGTTGACGGATTGAGGCCATTTCTCATTGAGACACAGGCGCTCGTCAGCAGCGCCGTTTATGGAACACCTCAGCGAAGTTCCACGGGCTTCGATATCAGGAGGCTCAATATGCTGCTGGCTGTGCTCGAGAAAAGGGCAGGATTTAAATTAGGTATAAAAGATGTCTTCCTGAATATTGCAGGAGGCATTAAAGTGAACGATCCTGCAATAGATCTGGCAATAATAAGTTCTGTTTTGTCTTCAAACCTTGATATTCCGATAGGTCGTGAGATATGCTTTTCGGGTGAAACCGGCCTGTCGGGGGAAATAAGACCCGTTTCGCGTATCGATCAGCGAATCCGTGAAGCATCAAAAATGGGGTTTAATAAAATATATATTTCTAAATACCATAGAAATATATCGGCGGAAGGACTGAACATTGAGGTTTTACCTGTTGCAAAAATTGAGAATCTGGTAAGATCGTTGTTTAGATAATATATGCATGAGATTATAAGATTACTTCGTCGCTTCGCTCCTCGCAATGACCGTGGATTCTACTTAATTGGTTCAACTCCCTACCAGAAATTATCTTAACTGGAGGGTCATTGGGAGCCCGACGAAGGAGGGTGCGGCAATCCTAAACAACTTACCACAAAACTGGTTAATATCTTACCCTTCTCGAATTATCACCTCGTGAATTGGTTTTCTTAAGCCTGGCACAATCAAGTTCCATATTAAAATTCGAAGGAACTTCAAATTCATCAGCTTCCATGATTCCGAATTGAGGATCGGCATATACCTTCTTAAGAAAGATTGCCATTATAGGAAGTGCCATATGTGCTCCTGACCCTTCCCCTAAAGTTTCAAAGTGGATCGCCTGGTCTTCCCATCCGCACCAGACACCTCCCACTAGGTTAGGAGTAATACCCATGAACCACCCATTTGAATGATTCTGGGTTGTTCCGGTTTTACCTCCGATCTGATTCATCAGATTATAAGGTTCCCTTCTTACATTACTCCCTGTCCCTGACCTGACGACTCCCTGCAGAAGATTAAGCATCAGATATGCCTGGTTTTCGCTTAAGACCTCTTCTATTTTAGGAGTGAACTTCGAAATAGTATTTCCGTTTTTGTCTTCAATCCTTGTAACATACATTGGCCTGGTATATACCCCTTTATTAGCGAAAGTGCCATAAGCTCCCACCATCTCTTCCAGTTTGATATCCGATGTACCTAAAAATATTGATGGTACCGGATCAATAAAACTTCTGACTCCCATTTTGTGCATAAGTTCGGTGACCGCAGTCGGCTTGAATTGTTTCATTAACCATGCTGAAATATAATTTTCAGACTCAGCCAGTCCCCAGGCTAATGTCACCATTTTGCCATGATATTCCTTTGGTCCTGTACTCCTTGGCGACCATGGAACAGAATCTCCGGGGATATCAAAGGAACGGGGAATATTTTCTACCTCATAGCAGGGAGAATATCCGTTTTGCATTGCAACTGTGTACAGAAAAGGTTTTATTGTACTTCCGACCTGTTTTTTCTGCTGGGTTATTGCATCATATTTAAAATATCTGAAATCAGGGCCTCCAACATAAGCTTTGACATAACCATTATGAGGATCCTCGACCAAAAATGAAGAACGGATAAAATATTTATAATACCTTATAGAATCAAGAGGCGTCATAATAGTATCCCTGTCACCTTTCCAGGAAAAGACTCTCATTTTAACCCGGGTGTTGAATGCCAGCATGATAGAATCTTCAGAAGCGCCTCTTGCACGCATTACATAATACCTGTCGCTTTGTTTAAGCGAAGCCATTATTAAATCTTCAACTTCTTCTTTCTTGATATCGTCAGAATATGGCGGATTCTTGAAATGTCTCGCCTTTCGATAAAAGTCAGGCTGCACCTCTTTAGAGAGATGTTCGGCCAATGCTTCTTCAGCATATTTCTGCATACGGGAATTAACCGTTGTATATATCTTTAGACCGTCTCTAAAAACGTCATAACTGGTTCCGTCAGGTTTTTTATTTTTTTTGCACCAGCCATAAAGAGGATTGTTTTGCCATTCCCATAAATCATCATCATATGATGACTGCCTTTCATATTTATTTCTGTCCGGTTCAGGTCTCCTCATTATTTTGGTAAGATATTGCCTGAGATAAGTTGCCAGGCCGCTATTATGATCTTCTACCTTGAAATCGACCTCGATCGGTAATTTCATTACTGAATCCGCAAAAGAATTTTTGATATAACCATATTTTGCCATTTGGGAAATTACGATATTTCGCCTCTGAAGCATAAGGTCATAATTCCTAAGCGGGTTATACCTTGTTGATGCTTTGAGCATTCCGATCAGAACCGCTGCCTGCTGAAGATTTAGGGAATCAGGTGTTGTATTGAAGTATACTTTGGCTGCAGATCTGATTCCAATAGCATTGTAACTGAAATCGAATTTATTGAGATACATTGTTATTATCTCTTCTTTTGTATAACTCCTTTCAAGTTTAACCGCTGTCTGCCATTCTTTGAATTTTGAAACACCAAGCTTGATCCTTCTCATAAGTGAAGAATTTCTTGCTGTGTCTCTCGGATAAAGTTGTTTGGCCAGCTGCTGCGTAATTGTACTTCCGCCTCCCGTGCTCTGACCCAGCAGAATTGTACGTATAGCTGCCCGTCCAAGACCCCGGATATCAATACCGGAATGTCTGTCATAACGAATATCTTCTGTAGCAATAAGTGCTCCTGTAAGATAGGGTGATAAATCTTTGTACTCTGTCCATGTCCGGTTCTCGATACTGATTTTTCCCAGCAGTATGCCATCTTCAGAAATCACCTGGGCTGCTAAATAATATTCCGGATTTTCCAGATCTTCGAAAGAGGGTATGGGACCAAGTTTCCCCTTTGAAATAAGTATGAATAATGTTATAACAACAATGAACGGAAAAATGAAGAGTGCCCAGAACCAGAACAGGTATTTTTTATTGTTTGTATTGCCTTGCATTTACTTAAGAAGTTTGGCCCAAAAATAGTAAATAATAAAGAATCTTAACGGTTTATTTTGAAGTTTGGTACCTAATTGATTTACTTTGTCGTCTGAAAAAAAGAATAAATATCTGCTGTAATGATCGAAAATCTTGTAATTGTTGAGTCGCCCGCCAAAGCGAAAACTATAGAAAAATTCCTGGGTAAAGATTTCCGTGTTGTGTCTAGTTTCGGGCATATCAGAGACCTGTCTAAAAAGAATCTTGGTATTGATATAAAGAATAATTTCGAACCCGATTATGAGGTCCCCAAGGAAAAAACAAAAGTTGTAAGCGAGCTGCGTAAAGCTGCTGCAGATTCGAAAAATATCTGGATCGCCTCTGACGAGGACCGTGAAGGAGAGGCTATTGCATGGCATCTTGCCAGCGTATTGAAACTCGATCTGCTGACAACAAAGAGAATTGTATTTCATGAAATAACCAGAGAAGCTATAACGGATGCCATTGAGAATCCGAGGAAAGTTGATATGAATCTTGTCAATTCCCAGCAGGCACGCCGGATTCTTGACAGGCTTGTCGGTTTTGAGATATCTCCGGTTCTCTGGAAAAAGGTACAGCCATCGCTGTCTGCCGGGAGGGTTCAGTCGGTAGCCGTGCGCCTTATTGTTGAAAGGGAAAGAGAGATTATCTCCTTTGAGTCAGAATCCACATTCAGGGTAACAGCAATTTTCACAATCGATTCAGCTAACGGTGAGAATGCTATTCTAAGGGCAGAAGCTTCCAAAAGGTTCCCTGATGAAAAAGAGGCTCTTAAATTCCTGGAGCTGTGCAATAATTCAAAATATTCTATTGCCAGTATCACTATTAAACCCGGTACCCGTTCGCCAGCTCCACCATTTACAACTTCAACATTGCAGCAGGAGGCGTACAGGAAACTGGGATTTTCTGTTGCACAGACAATGGCTGTTGCGCAGAAGCTCTATGAAGCTGGGAAGATTACATATATGAGAACAGATTCAACAAATCTTTCAAGCCTTGCACTTGTCAAATCGCGGGAGGTAATTATTTCTGAGTTTGGTGAAAAATACTCAAAGACACGACAGTTTAAAACCAAATCAAAAGGTGCCCAGGAAGCTCACGAAGCTATTCGTCCCGCGTATCTCGATAATCCTGCAACTGCAGGCAGCCAGAATGAGAAAAAACTTTATGAACTGATCTGGAAACGAACCGTAGCTTCCCAGATGGCAGATGCTGTAATAGAGAAGACATCTATTTCAATTGATATGAATAACTCTCAGGTTACATTCCAGGCTAACGGGGAAGTTATTAAGTTCGATGGATTCTTAAAAGTTTATGCTGAATCGTCTGATCAGGAGAACACAGATGAAGACAGATATGTAATCCCTGCGGTGACTAAAGGGATGCCTCTCTCATATAACAATATAACAGCCACACAAAAATATACCTCGCCTCCGCCCAGATATACTGAAGCCAGTCTTGTCAAAAAGCTTGAGGAATTAGGTATTGGACGACCGTCAACCTATGCTCCGACTATATCAACAATTCAGAATCGAGGCTATGTCTCGCGCGAGGACAGACCTGGAGAAAAACGGCAAATAAAAATTATTACTCTTCTGAACGGCAAGTTTGCAAATTCGACCAGGACAGAGATTACAGGAAAAGAAAAATCAAAGCTCTTTCCACAGGATATCGGAATGATCGTAAATGATTTTCTTATTGAAAACTTCTCTGAAATCGTTGATTATCATTTCACTGCCGAAGTGGAGGAACAATTCGACGAGATAGCTCTCGGGAATCTTAAATGGACCGGGATGCTTGAACAATTCTACTCGCCATTTCATAAAACGGTCACAAATACTCTTGAAAAGAAAGATAGAAAAACCGGGGTTAGAGTACTGGGAAATCATCCTGAAACAGGTGAACCTGTTACTGTAAGGATGGGAAGGTTTGGCCCGGTTGCCCAGATTGGCGATTCAGGAAACGCAGAAAAACCAAGATTTGCAAGTCTATCGAAAAACCAGTTGCTCGAAACAATAACCCTTGAGGAAGCATTAAACCTCTTCCGTCTTCCTCGCTCTTTGGGCGAATATGATGGTGGAGAGATGGTGGTTGGCATTGGCAAATTCGGTCCGTATATCAGATTTAAAAGCAAATTCTTTTCTTTAAAAAAAGGGGTGGATGACCCTTATAGCGTGACATATGAAAGAGCGGTTGAGATAATCCTAGAAAAGAATGAGAACGATAAAAAGAAGATTTTGAAAGACTTTGGCGATATTATGCTCCTGAACGGGAGATATGGACCTTACCTTGTTAAGGAGAAACAAAACTACAGACTCCCGAAGGGTACAGATTCAGAAAAACTAACCAAAGAAGATTGCGCTAAGATTATCGAAAAAAGTGATAAAACCAAAAAGAGTTCTTAAAATTTACCATGGTAGACCTGAATGATTATTTTAATCCTGTAAGCATCGAGAGCCCTGATTTTGAATACCTGACATCACAAGCAGGCTTCCCGCATAATATTACTATTCATACTGATAACATACCTGTTATAGATATCAGTATGTACAAAATTGCATTATTTGGAGTACCCGAGGGCAGGAATTCTCCAAATCCGGGTTCAATGGATGCGCCCGATATGATCAGAGGGCAATTGTATAAACTTGCAAAAATCCCCGGAAGATCTAAAATAATTGACCTCGGGAACATGAAACAGGGTGTCACTTTCAATGATACGATTGCCGGGCTTACGGATATTTTATCATTATTGATGAGTGAAAACCTCTTCCCGGTAATCATCGGAGGCAGCAGTGCCCTCATTCCGGCTATTGACAAATCTGTTTCGCAGTTTTTAACCAGATATACATTAACGGCAGTCGATCCGCGGATTGATTTCAGCAATGAAAGGAAAGAGCCTGATTCTTTTAATTATTTAAATACTATCATCAATAATCGCAAAAGTACCTTCTCCCATTACATCAATATA
Organism: Bacteroidales bacterium; assembly: GCA_003141525.1. Lineage (GTDB taxonomy): Bacteria > Bacteroidota > Bacteroidia > Bacteroidales > VadinHA17 > LD21. The sequence goes on along the minus strand of PLML01000060.1, from coordinate 27,716 downwards.
GGTTACCAGACCTATCTTAATGACCAACAGATAATAAACAGATTTCTGAAACGAAGATCGGAACTTCTCAGGATAGGTGATGTAAGACAGGCAATCTACCTGACGGAGCCTCTATTCAGGGATTCTGATGTAGCAATATTTGATATTTCTTCTGTGAGACAATCGGATGCACCCGGTACAATCAGTCCTTCCCCCAATGGATTCTACGGAGAAGAGATCTGCCTGCTTTCAAGATATGCGGGAATATCTGATAAACTGAAAGTATTTGGTCTTTTTGATGTCAATCCCGAATTTGATATCCGCAACCAGACTACCGGTCTTGCTGCCCAGATCGTCTGGTTTTTCCTGGAAGGCTTTTCGCAAAAGCAATATGAGACCCCTGTTCTGAATACCAGCAATTCCGGGCGATTTATCAAATATCATGTCCGGGTAACAAATCTGGATGATGATCTTATATTTGTAAAAAGCAATCTTACTGACAGATGGTGGATCGAACTTCAGGCTGAAAANNCGTAACGAAGTTCCTGACAGATGGGTTCAGGCAGTGGAAAGACTTAAGTCCTGAAATTCCTGTCTTGTACCTGAAATAAATGTGCCTTGTGCAACAAACAAAATCTTAGTCCGTTCGTATAACAGGTATTTCTAAATTTTAAATAAATACCGGTAAATTTGTATTCGACTTAGATTTTTATTTATTTTACTTGTTCAATAAATATGCATCGCACCTGCAAATAAAGAGATGAAAAAACTAAATATTGCATTTCTTTTTTTAGTACTGATTATACGGCCGGTTTTATCACAACAAGATCCCTTGTCGAGTCAATACATGTTTAATACGCTGACTTTTAATCCGGGTGTGGCAGGTGCCTCAGGAATGATCTGTGCTACAGCTATTAATCGCCAGCAATGGGTGGGATTTAAAGGAGCTCCGTCAACAACACTCTTTAACATATGTGCTCCTGTTTCACTTTTTGGTATCAAAAGCGGGGTAGGCCTGGTCGTTGAAAGCGATAATATAGGTTTTGATAAAGACATAAACCTTTCTGCATCTTACTCCTATCTTATGGACCTGGGCATGGGGAAACTCGGCATCGGTATAAGTCTGGGTATGTTTAATACTACACTTAATCCGACCTGGGATATACCTTCAGATGATCAACATACTCCTGCTTCCGGCGATCCTTTGATACCAGAAAATAAAGAGAGTTATGTTGCTTTTGATGCAGATTTGGGTCTCTATTACAAAGCTGATAAATACTATGCTTCTCTTTCAGTAACACACATTAATGAGCCAAAAATCAAGTTCAGTAAAGGTACGCCATATGTTAGCAGACAATACTATCTGACAGGTGGTTATACTTTACAATTGGCAAATCCGGCACTTGAATTAATTCCTTCTCTCTTTGCATACAGTGACGGGAAAGTGGCTCAATTTACTGTTACTTCATTGGTCAGATACAATAAAAAAGTATGGGGAGGCGTTTCATACAGAGCCGGTGATGCGTTGATCGGAATTGTAGGACTGGAACTTTTTAACGGAATCAGACTTGGATATTCTTATGATTTCACAATTTCTGACATGGGAAAAGCCAGTGGCGGGTCGCACGAATTCATGGTCAATTATTGCTTCGACCTGAGCCTGGGCAAAAGCCCGATGAAATATAAAAGTATCAGATTTTTATGATTATTGAAAAAAAATAACTTACTTGCAATATAAAATTCTATAGTATTATGAAAAAGGTAACCCTATCTGCTCTGATATTGATAGTCCTGTTAACTGGTTGTGGCTCTTCAAATAACGGAGAGTTAACTGGCGTTCAGGGGCGGAAAAAATTCTTTGAACCGGAACCCTTTGAAATGGCATTCATTCCTGCCGGGAATTTTATGATGGGTCCGAGCGATCAGGATGCTGTTTGGGCAATGAACAGTATCTCAAAATCTGTAACGGTAGATGCTTTCTGGATGGACCAGACGGAAATCACAAATAATAAATATCGTCAGTTTGTATATTACGTCCGTGATTCTATTTTGAGGACAAAACTTGGAAACGCAAGTGTTCCTGACAGACAGTATTTTATGGTTGATAAAGATGGAAATGTTATAGAACCAAATGTGATTAACTGGGATGAAAAGATTGATCCAAGAGAAGAGACTACAAAAGCGACAATTGAGGAGATGTATTATCCGCCTGAAGAAAGATTTAACGGGAAAAAACAGATTGATGTCAGAAAGCTAAACTATTCATATTTCTGGGTTGATTATCAACAAGCTGCAAAATCAACTTACAAGTATGATTACGCAAATAATACGGGTAAATATGAAGGGAAGGTTACAAATCTCGATGGCACGCGCACAGATGTAAAAGACCGCTCATCATTTATAAAACATAATATCATTAATGTTTATCCCGATACTCTCTGCTGGATACGCGATTTTACCTATTCATTCAACGATCCACAGGCCTCACTTTACTTCTGGCATCCTTCTTTTGATGACTATCCTGTAGTGGGTGTATCATGGGTACAGGCCACAGCATTCAGTATCTGGAGGACAAACTACATGAACACAGCTCTCAGAAAGAACGGAGTAGCCGATGTGCATGAATACAGGCTGCCACTTGAAACAGAATGGGAATATGCAGCAAGAGGAGGTCTTGACCTTTCAATGTACCCATGGGGCGGACCATATACCCGTAACTACAAAGGTTGCTTCCTTGCCAACTTTAAACCATTACGTGGCAATTATATTGACGATGGAAATGTCTATACAGGAAAAGTAGGATCATATGAACCAAACGAATATGGATTGTATGATATGTCAGGAAACGTTTCTGAGTGGACATGCTGTGCGTACTCCCCTTCAGCATACATCTTCCAGCACGATCTTCAGCCAAACTATGAATATAATGCCACACCGCAGGATCCACCGATAATGAAAAGGAAAGTAATCCGTGGCGGATCATGGAAAGATATAGCATATTTCCTTCAAACGAGTGCAAGAGATTATGAATATCAGGATTCTACCAAATCATATGTCGGTTTCCGTAACGTAAGATCTTATATTGGAGTAAATTAAATAATTAGATATAATCCTAAAATAATCAGGTAAAATGAGCCTAGCAGAATTAGTACAAAGCAGCGGGTGGAAAAACTTCATCGCTAAACTATATGGTTTAGGTGCTTCCGTAGTTATTATTGGTGCACTTTTTAAAATACAGCACTGGCCACTGGCAGGAACCATGCTTACAATTGGTCTTCTGACAGAAGCAGTGATTTTCTTCTTTTCAGCATTTGAACCATTACATGAAGAAGTTGACTGGTCTCTGGTATATCCTGAACTTGCAGGAATTCCGGAAGATGAAACGCCCGAGCTTGCAGCACAGGGAGGAGGAGGGTACTACGGCGTAGGAGGTTCTGGCGGCGGCGGAGGATTTGGGGGCGGAAGCGGAGGTCCAGGTGGCGGAGGCGGAGGTCGCGGCGGTAGCGGCGGAGGTTATGGTGGCGGGTCCGGCGCAGTTGCCCTTGCTAAATTCGATGAGATGCTTGAAAAAGCTGAGATTTCTCCTGATTTATTCCAGAAACTGGGTGTCGGAATGAAAAAGCTTAGCGAATCAACTGCCAACATGAATGCGATGGGAGATGTTTCTGCAGCTTCTTCAAAATACATGAATACTATTAACACTGCTAATGACTCACTTGGAAAACTATCAGACTCTTACCAGTCAACTACAAAATTAATTAATGAAACAGGTTCTACTTATCGTAATATGGCTGACTCCTTTTCAGTTATTGAAATAGGTGGAAAATCATATCAGCAGCAACTTGAATCACTTAATAAAAACCTTTCTGCCCTTAATGCAGTTTATGAGCTCCAGCGTAAAGGAGCAGACAATCATCTGAAAGAATCTGATTTGCTATATAAAGGAATTCAGGGTTTAATGAAAGATCTTTCAGAATCAGCCGGAGATACTAAAAAATACCGCGAACAGATAACAAAGCTCAACGATAACCTTTCGGCATTGAATAATGTCTATGGAAATATGCTTGCAGCTATGAATGTTAAATAACGTGGCATTTTTATCTAACTAAACTACCTACAAAATGGCTCACGAAAAGCTATCTCCGCGGCAAAAGATGATCGGTATGATGTACCTGGTGCTTACCGCCATGCTTGCACTTAACGTATCAAAGGAGGCTGTCGAAGCATTTAGAAAAGTTGATAACGGTCTTACTCAAACAATTAAAAACTATTCTCTTAAAAATGATGTAATATATCGTGATTTCGACAGAGCTGCTGCTGAAAACCCCACAAAAGCAGGCAAATACAAAACACTTGCATATCAGGTTAAAGAGCGGGCAGATGAGGCATACAATTTTATTCAGGGTCTTAAGATCGAAATAATTAAAAAAACTGAAAAAGATCCTGAAACTCCTGCCGTTAAGGGGAACGAAGTTATTATGGACAAAGTTGAAAGGCATATCGATGATACCAATGTGCCATCTGAAATTCTGATTGGAGCAAATGAAAATGGAAAAGCCAACGACCTTAAAGCTCTTCTTGCTGAATACCGGCAGTTTCTTATCACAACTCTTGACGGGAAAAATCCTACAGCTGAAGAGGCTTTGAAAAAAAGTCTTAGCACCGATGAAGGCATAAATAGAGATGGTGTAAAGGAACGGTGGGAGAATTTTAACTTCCAGACATTACCCCTGGTTGCAGTAATTTGTATCCTTTCAGAATATCAGATTGGCGTGAGAAACGGGGAGACTGAAGTTCTTAACTACCTCTATTCCCAGATTGATGCATCATCATTTAAATTTACCAGTCTGCATGCAATCGTTATCCCTGTCAGTTCAAATTATGTGACCGTAGGAAGCGATTATGAAGCACGGGTATTTATTTCTGCTACAGATACAACACAGTTTCCGGAATATACGGTAGGCGATACTAAACTTCCTCGGGATGAATCGGGAAAAGGGATCTATAAAGTGCATGCTTCTTCTGTTGGTCCAAAAAAGTGGGGCGGGATAATCTCTCTTAAAGCTCTGGACGGAACGATAACTAACTATCACTTTGATGACTCATATGTAGTCGGAGAACCGAATGTAATTGTATCACCCACGGCAATGAACGTTATGTACATGGGTATTCCTAATCCCATTGACGTTTCTGTGCCGGGTATTAGTCCTGATAAAATAAAGATACATGTTGTCAACGGTTCTTTTACAACAGAAAAAGTTAAAAACTCCAAACAGGAATATTTCAAAGGCAGCTGGGCTGTTAAACCAAATGCCGTCGGGCAGGATGTTCAGGTTATTGTAACAGCCGATATTAATGGTAAACCAACACAGTATGCTCCCTACCCATTCAGGGTAAAACCGCTTCCAACACCTATTGCTCAGTTTGCACAAAAAAGTACAGGAACTATTCCTCGAGCCACAGCAGCAGCTCAACAGGGGGTATTTGCAACAATGCCGGATTTCGATTTTGATCTTCAATACACAGTTACCGGGTTTACAATCCTTTATTCGGATAGAGGTAACGATTATGAAGAATCAAGCACAAACAGCAACCTTACTCCTAAACAGAAAGACCTGATCAGCAGGCTGACAAGAGGTAAATACTTAACTATCAAAGATATTAAGGCGCTCGGACCCGATGGCAGGACAAAAGACCTTCAGCCAGTAATTTTGAAGATTGATTAATATCAAAATAAATAACCATCATGAATAGGAAAATTCTTTTTGGAATTATTGCACTTTCACTTTCAGGTATTGTAAATGCTCAGAGCTTCGGGGATATTTACAAGAAATCGATTGTGGATGCAAAAAAGATTGAATACCCTTATCTGCGTGAAGCCGATGTAATATGGGCCAAATATTATTACCGCCTGATCGATCTGCGTGAAAAGATCAATCAACAATTATATTATCCAACGGAACCAACTCTCGACGGGAGGAAAAGTTTTATTAATATCTTACTTGATGAAATTAAAGCTGGCAGACTTACTGCATATGACCCTCTTAACACAAAGGCGCCTACAACTTACAGTGATATTGAGGTAAAAATGGGAGCCACCACAAAAACAGAGTCAATAACCATCAATGCCGCCGGCGCAACCAGGGATACAACATATAAGCTGGATGCCAAGCCTGAAGAGGTAAAACAATTGCTGCTTTACGAAGAATGGTATTTTGATAAAAAATTGTCTAAACTCGATGTAAGAATAATTGCTATTGAACCATATTATTTGGCCTTTGATGTACAAGCCAATAAAGTCCTCAGGAAGCCCTTGTTCTGGATTAAATACGATGAAGTGAGAGATGTCCTCGCAAAACAGGAGGTTTATATGAATAATGATGCTCAGAGAATGTCTTTTGACGATCTCTTTATGCAACGAAGATTCGGAGGTACAATTGCAGGTGAATCAAATGTGTACAACGACCGTATGATTAATCAATACGAGGTTGGAAAGGCTACTCTTTTTGAAGCTGAACGTATTAAAACTGAACTGTTCGATTTTGAACACGATCTTTGGGAATACTAAAATATATATTTCTGGAATATAATATGCAGAGACAGGTCTGAGACCTGTCTCTACTATTTTTACCTGTCTCTATTGTTTTATTTACAGAAACTTTTCTTTAGTCGAGTTCTTTACATCCTCAAGGTACTGTTTGATATTCTGTTCTTCCTCCTTTTTTACTATCAGAAGGACATCATCTGAATCAACTACAATATAATCTTTGAGTCCCTGGAGAACAGCAATTTTCCCTGGAGAAATATTAAAAATATTCCTTTCATTTTCGTACGAAAATACTTCTCCCCTGATCAATGAGTTTCCTTCTTTATCGACAGACGAATGTTCGTAAAGCGAACTCCAGGTCCCAAGATCGGACCAACCTATATCTGTACACATTACATATACATTCGCCGCTTTTTCCATAATTCCGTAATCAATTGAAATACTTCTGCATTCAGCATAAGTCTTTCCAATAAAGTTCTGTTCCTGTTTTGTTCCAAACAGATCCCTGCCTTCATTGAACACCGTATACATATCCGGCATATGTTTCTCAAATGCCGAAAGAATAGCCTTAATATTCCAGATGAATATTCCCGAATTCCAGTAAAAGTCACCGCTTTCAATAAAGACTTTTGCAAGATCAATATCAGGTTTTTCGGTAAATGTCTTAACCTTCAAAAGGTTTTTATAGCCTTTGACTGGTTTCTTCTGATCGGCCTGTATATACCCGTATCCAGTTTCGGGTCTGTCGGGTTTGATTCCAAGAGTAATAAGTGCATCATTCCCTTCCGCAAAGTCAAAGCAGTTTTGAATTACATCGCTGAATTTTTCTTCTTTAACAATCAGATGATCAGCCGGAGTAACTACAATTACCGCGTTCGGATTTTCCTTTAAAATCCTGAATGTCCCATAAGCAAGGCATGGTGCAGTATTTCGGCGAAAAGGCTCTCCAAGTACCTGGGCAGGATCAATCCCCAGTTGTTCAATCACAATATCTTTATGTTCAGCATTTGTAACTACAAAAATATTTTCCCCGGAGCAGCATTTTTTAAAACGCCTGTACGTCTGTTGAATCAGGGTTTCCCCATTTCCGACAATATCAAGAAATTGTTTAGGTCTTTCACGACGGCTCAGAGGCCAGAAACGACTTCCTACCCCTCCTGCCATTATAATTACATACCTGTTATCCATTGGAAATATTTATTACAACAATTTGTACAAATATATAATTAATTATGCATACAGGATTCAAAAACCTTATTAACAGAAATACCATAAATATTAGTAATTTTGAGGTTCTTAAATATAAAAGAATGATTAAGTTCCTTATACAATTAGGGCGTTACTTCGTGCTCCTTAAGAAGGTATTTTCAAAGCCGGAAAAACCGGTTCTTTATTACAAACAAACTATTAGGGAGTTTGTATTTCTGGGTCTGAATTCAATTGGCATCATTGCCATTATCTCATTCTTTATGGGAGCAGTTATAACATTGCAAACAGCTTATAACACTGAAAATCCGATTTATCCCAAGTATCTTATCGGTCTCGGTTGCCGCGATTCAATGATCCTTGAGTTTTCATCCACGATTGCAGCACTCATCCTGGCCGGAAAAGTCGGTTCTAATATTGCATCTGAAATCGGAACAATGAGGGTTACAGAACAAATAGACGCACTTGAGATCATGGGAGTAAATTCTGCTTCTTACCTGATACTTCCAAAAATGATTGCAACCCTTATCTTTAATCCGTTTCTGACTTTGATCGCAATAATTATCGGGATTTTCGGTGGGTGGATAGCCGGCACTCTTGCCGGAGTAATTACTTCGGAGAATTTTATTTATGGAATCCAATATGCATTTATACCTTACTATATTACATATTCATTAATAAAAACGGTATTCTTTGCCTTTATAATAACCAGCGTTTCCGCTTTTCAGGGATACTACGTTGACGGCGGATCACTTGAAGTAGGACGTGCAAGCACGAAGGCTGTTGTCTACAGCAGTGTATTAATATTACTATTCAATGTAATACTGACTCAAATTCTGCTGTCATGATAAGTATTAAAAACCTAAATAAATCATTCAATGGAAAGTTAGTCCTTGATAATATCTCGGTTAAATTCGAAGCCGGGAAAACCAATCTTATAATTGGCAGGAGCGGGTCTGGAAAAACAGTATTGCTTAAATCTATCGTAGGACTTCATGAGATTGATAGCGGAGAAATATGGTACGAGGACCTGTTATTTAATAAACTCGATTTTGCCGGGAAAAAAAAGATCAGGAGCGAGATGGGTATGCTATTTCAGGGTAGCGCCCTGTTCGATTCATTGACAGTCGAACAGAATGTCCGGTTTCCTCTCGATATGTTCACGGATAGTTCTTTAGAAGAGAAAACTGAAAGACTAAATTTTTGTCTCAACAGAGTCGACATTATCAACGCCAACAATCTATTCCCTTCTGAATTATCCGGGGGAATGAAGAAAAGAGTGGCAATAGCAAGGGCAATAGCATTAAATCCTAAGTATCTCTTTTGTGACGAACCCAATTCCGGTCTCGATCCTATTACAGCCATCCTTATTGACGCGCTTATCAAAGAACTGACAGAAGAGTATTCAATGACAACAATTGTAAATACTCACGATATGAATTCCGTGATGGAAATTGGAGAAAAAATCATTTTTATCAGCGACGGGGTTAAGTGCTGGGAAGGAAATAAAAACGACATTCTCAGTTCAGACTGTGGAATACTTAATGATTTTGTATTTGCAAATTCTCTCGCGAAAAAGCTTAGAAAAGTAAGTAAATAACCTCGAGCTCTATTTTTTAATTTCTTCGTAGTCGATATATTCACCTGTTTCCTTTGAAACCTTTTTGGGAGGCATATTATTTTTTTTATCCGATTTGTGTATGCTTGATGAGGACTTCCCTCCTTTTCCAAAATTTATGAACGATCTGATTATCAGGTAACCAATTATGCCGATTAATAAATAACGAATCAGAAACACAGCTGTTAAAATAACTATTCAATCAGGATCATTGGTTTGTCAACTTTTTTGGTTCCCATTTTTCCAAATAAAATATTCACACCAAACTGAAAATTTAATGCATACCATCTATCAGGCAGTGATAAAGCTAAAAATTTCTGATCTGGTTTTTCGATGTATACTTTACTCCATTTTGAAGGGATTTTATCAGCTGTCACATATATCTGTATCGGACCTGTTTTGCATGCAATGCCAATACCAAAGTTATTGTAAGTATAATTAGCTGCAGTATAACTAAGAGTTCCGGAGAGTACTTTTCCAATATATGCATTCGCAGATAAGGTAAGAGCTTCTTTAATCTGTCCATAATAAATTTTTGAACAGGAAAGCACCCCGAATGAAAGGATTTGAAACAAATTCAGATTTGCTCCAAGCAAAACATTAGCGGGAAGATAGGTTCTGAATGAGGAAGGTTTGGGGTTCTTAATAAAACTGTTCCTTAAGGTATCTTTTATCTCTCTGACAAGATCATCACTTGAGATATTCTGATCAACAACATCTTTCAGACTCAATCCACTCAATACAAATGAATTCTTTGCTTCATAGCTTTTAAGGTCATTTTTCCAATTTATGAATCCTAGGTCAGTAATACTTGCAGAAAGCGAAATCATTTTATTCAGATTATATACAGCTCCAAAGTCAACACCCAACCCAGAATTTGATAATGAATTCAATGCATAATCTCTTATTAATGAGGATGGATTTTTATTATTCAAGTCATTATTCATTTTAGTTAGCCATGTATTCCCGCTTATATCAAAGGAAGCATCAGCCTTGACTGTCTGGGAAAAGGCATCATTTACTTCAAGGCTCATCGTCCTGTTATCAAGGGTGCCAGACACTATCCCTGCCAGAAGTTTTACTTTGGCTCCCAATCTCAATTTTTCAGTAATGTTTTTTGAGAATCCAAAACCAAATTCCCTGAAATACTGCGCTTTCAAATTCAGCCCTGACAGGTCGATAGTCTGATTTAGAAATTGATCATTTCCATTAATTAACAACTCCAAATAACTCTTTGGGAATACAGCTTCAGTTTCAACTCTATCGATAATGTCTATAAAAAAATACAGATCTTTTCCAGCAGCAAATCCTAAACCTAATAGTTGTAAATTTACGTTAGCTGAAATATTATTTTGATCTTTGAGCTTATCTACAATTTTGTTCAGGTCAAAATCAGGTTGTTGAAAAGCTAAATTGGAGCCCGACTTAAGACCTGGAATAAAAACATCTTTTAATTCCAGAAAATCATTATTTATGCCGGCATATATCCCGCTAAGAACCGGTAAACCTAAATAAAATGAATTATCTGGCCGGATAGCCGGATTAAGGAGATGATTCTGAGGCAAATTCATAAAGTACATAACCTGGCTTTCCTGAGCTGACGCATTGACGATGATAATTGTAAAAAATAAAATCAGTAGAAATTTTGTTTTACAGATCATTTTGCTTCTAAATAAGTATTCATATAAGGTTAATGTCAGTTTTTAAAGCTGTCTGATTAAAGTTAACAGTAATGATCTCCATAATATCCTTTTTCTCATTTGGTTTCTGTGTCTATTTTATAATTATAAAGGAACCTGTCAGTGCCGCCAACGATAAGATGCCAGCCACTTTTATCCGACAACTTTCCGATTGAGAACATCGATTCCCCTCTGAGAGGGAATCCATTCATTGTTTTTCCGTTCTTCCCCATCAAATAGATCAGATTCTTTTTCATATCAAATACCCCTATTTTTCGATCAGTAGATGAGAATATAAAATTAATTGGTCCACCAAGATCATCGGAGCCAAATTCTCTTTTAAAAATTTCAGATCTGTTATGATTATAAAGATACAATATACCTTTATCAATAAAAATATATTCACCAAAACCATCACCATCTACATCAAAAATATCGAATGAATGTTCAGCAGAAAATTTTCTGATGATGAATTTTTTAACACTGCCATCAAAATATATCTGTTGTATTGTTCCATCGGGAGATGAACAAACCACGTAGGGATCTGATGAAATAATTAAACGCATTGATGACCCTGCAGCTTTAGTAACAGGCTCTTTCAGGTTTATCCTTCTATTCCCGCTCCGGTCAAGAAAATAGAGGGCGCTCTCATCGGCAGCTACAATATAATCTTTCCCTGAAACTTTAAAATAATTTATCTCTGCCTTTACATNNCCGGAAAACAGTAACTGATACTTCCCGTTCCTGTAATAATCAATCATATAAATTGTACTTACAATCCTTTCATTCAGTGGGACTTTCCACAAAACACGACCGGCTGCATTTATCAGGTATGTATTATTCTTCATATCCTGAATGAAAATCTCTTTAGCCCCGGTTATATGATTTGTAAAAAAGAATGGTTTTATACTTGCTACAGTATCAAGCAAGGTTTCCCATTCCGTTGTAGATTCTTCCCTCGCCACTTCCCTGAATTTTATTGACAGGCTGTTATATATCATTCCATTACTCGATGCGAACTGGTAGCCGGCAGCCTGAATTTTTTTGAGTGAGTTTTTATTCGATTTGAGAGCATTAATAATATCTTCATTCAGGAACCCTGCCAGGTAATCGATTATACGCGACGGAATACAAAAGAAATAATACCCGGCTCGACTGGGCAGGGTATTCTGGAAATCGCGATAAGTAAGATCATTTGCCAGTGTTTTGTTGAGGATATTGTCGTATAGTAATTTTGATATTGTAGCATATGAGTTTCCTGCAACCATATAATGATCATAAAATGCAAAATAGGTCTCATTAAAATCGGGTGCGAATCCTGGCAGCAGAACTCTTATCAGGCCTTTGAAAGAGGTCCTGTAGACAGGGATTTTAACCTGATCATCTGGCTCAAAATAGAGAATTTCATTTTTTACACCAGGTCCTTCAAGAAAAAGTTGCTCAACCTGAACACGGTTAGTTAATTCATAGATAATCAATGTATTATCAATAACAGGTCTTCCTTTCATATCAATTATTGCCCGTGTTATCTCTCCGCCGGTATATGGTTTAATCTTACCTGCAAGATCTGCTGCTTCCTTTGATACGGAGGTATCAGACACATTGTGAAGCTTCAGAGTAGGGAGAATCAGTGTTTCGAAAAGTACCGTTGATGAGGGCAAAATCTTATAAGTATGAAAATCCCTGGATGGAAGCGTTTTATATTTGTAAAGAAATTCAGATGAATCAGGACTTTCGGTATACCCACTAAGAACGAGTCCGTCTTCACTGATATAAATATCACCTCCTGCTGTTCCGGCGAGCCTGGCAACCTTATCTGAAAATTTTTTTCTTCCTTCAATCAGCAGAGGTCTGAGAAGGCCAGGGAGATTAGGAAAAACAACAAATATTTTATCCACATTTTTCCCGGATGCCAGTAGTACTCTTGAAAACCCTGGTACATTTCTGACATCATTACCCCTGCCTGTCTGAACAGCTGCGCCTTCAACCATCGTTTTCGAATTACTGAATACCATTAAACCGGAAATAAGAGAAATATATGCAGTGTCTTTCCGGCTGCCGGCATTAAAAGGAATCTCAATAATTGAATTCCCATTTAATTTGGTTTCCGTTACATCCTTAATCCCTGATGAACTTAACATCTCTTTTATGTGCCTTGACCGAATGTCGCCTGATACCGGCTTGGATAGTACAGGAATAATTCTACCTTTCCTGTCGGGATGAAATGATATGATTGCAGATCCCTCATTAAATAACTTTTTAAAATTCTGCTTATTCAACAAATCAGCAAGATATTTCAGCTCCTGGTTAAACCTGTCCAGTTCCCTTACCTTTCCTAATTCTCCAAATAATCCTCTTCCTGTTGTCAGTGAATTCAGGAAACTCTTAAGGTCAACTGTTTCTATGACAACACAGGCATCCGGAGAAATCGCTTTGTAAGGATCTGTAAACAGACTCTTCCTGCCCTTCTGGAGAAAATATCCCATTATGGCAAGACCTGAAATCAGGAGTATCACCAATATAATAGCGATTCTCTTACCCATTCACGGATTATCAATAGTTTCAACCAAAAGTAACAAATAAAAGTTTATGCCGGTTGCAGACAGTAATTTAACAATAAATAGGCAAGATTCCTTTGGAACCTGACCCATTTGGCACGTAATTTGATTTATTGAATTAAAACAGACAATCTCAATCATATCCCTGTTCACTCAGGGCAGCCAGGTCAAAACCCTGGCTTTCTTTTTTTAATTAAAATGGCCGGTACCCGATTATTTCTCTCACTTCTCTTAGAGTTTTAGATGCGCTGGCCCGGGCTTTTTCCGCACCATCTGCAACTACTTTTGAAAGATATTTATTATCAGAAAGTATATCATTGATCCTCAGCCGTATTGGTTCTGTAAATTTTATAATATCCTCAGCAAGTTGCTTCTTCATATCTCCATAGCGGATCTCGCACGAGGCAAATTTATCCATGAAATATTTAACAGTATCCTGATCTGAAACTATATTCATTATTGTAAACAGGTTCTTCACCGGCTCCGATGGCTCCTGATCCGGTGCCGTCGGACCGGTATCGGTAACCGCTCTCATCACTTTTTTCTTTATCTCCTGAGGAGTATCAACCAGAAAAACCCCGTTACCTTCGCTTTTACCCATTTTCCCTGTGCCATCCAGACCAGGTATTTTTACAAGCTGCTGGCCAAAATTATATGCATCAGGCTCGGGGAAATAGTTTACCTCATACATCATATTAAATCTCCTCGCAAATCTTCGTGTCATCTCAAGGTGCTGCTCCTGGTCCTTTCCAACAGGCACTTTATCTGCCCTGTGAATTATTATATCAGCAGCCATAAGTACCGGGTAGGTCAATAATGCTGCATTAATATTATCGGGTTGTTGTCTTATTTTCTCTTTGAATGAAGTCGTCCTTTCAAGTTCTCCCACATAGGCATTCATATTCAGTAAGAGATATAATTCGGAGACTTCCGGAACATCACTCTGAATAAATACAGTAGCGACTTCCGGATCAATGCCGCATGCAAGATATTCTGCCAAAATCTGTTTGATATTCCCGTGGAGGTCTTCAGGTTTAGGATGAGTTGTAAGCGCATGATAATCAGCAATAAAGAAATAGCAGTTGTTCTCTTTCTGCATTTTGAGAAAGTTCTTGATAGCACCGAAATAATTTCCAAGATGCAGGTTTCCCGTCGATCTGATACCGCTAACAACAGTGTCCATTTTAATCTTTAATAAAAATCCATCGCAAAGCTAATAAAAAGGCGTAAAGACGCAAAGGCTTAAAGGCATAAATGCAAAAAGAGGTGGCCATTACACCGTTGCGCCGTTGTGCCGTAACACCTTTTTTACTACCTTTGCCCGATTAAAATAAAAATGGCCATGGAATCGACAAGACAGAAAAAAGTATCGCGTTTAATACAGAAAGAACTGGCCGACATCTTTCTTAAAAGAGGAAACGAATTTGCCCATGGTAAATTAGTATCAATAACAAGGGTCAGGGTTAGTCCCGACCTCTCATTTGCTAAAGTCTATATAAGTATTTTCCCGGCAACAAACCAGAATGCTATACTAAAGGCGATAGAGGAACACAGTTCAAAGATCAGGTTTAACCTCGGTCAGAAAGTAAGGTCTCAACTCAGAATAGTACCAGACATTGCATTCCATATTGATGATAGCCTTGACTATATCGATAAGATAGACAAGTTGCTGAAATCCTGACATATATGCAGTACGAGCCAATAAAAAAATTACTCGGCAGATTCTTCACCGGATCTCTGTTTTTGAGAAAGACCTTTTATTTTCTTCTTGACCTGCTGCTACTCCGCACCTGGTATGTTAAAAAAGCATTAAGGAAGATTTCCCGTCAGTATTCCGGAGAAGCATCTGTTCTGGATGCCGGTTCAGGATTTGGACAATATACCTGGCGTATGAGCAGGATGAACAGCAGGTGGAAGTTCAAATCTATTGATATCAATAAAGAACAGATTGACGACTGTAACATTTTTTTCGGAAAAGCAGGATTGTCGGACAGGGTTTCTTTTAACACCTGTGATCTCACAACTCTGAATGACATCGGTTGTTATGATATAATTTTGTCGGTAGATGTAATGGAGCATATTGAAGAAGATAAACTGGTTTTTAAGAATTTCTACAAATCACTTAAAAACAATGGCATATTGCTGATATCCACCCCCTCGGATAAAGGAGGGTCGGATGTACGCAGCGAAGAGGAAAAATCATTTATCGATGAACATGTCAGGAACGGATACAGCATAAATGATTTAACTGAAAAACTTTCAATTGCAGGTTTCAGAGCTATTGAGGCAGGTTATACTTACGGAAAACCGGGGAATATATCCTGGCGATTGTCCATGAAATATCCGATTAAGATGCTGAATGTCTCTTACCTGTTTTTCCTGCTTCTTCCTTTTTATTATTTGATTTTTTCCCCAGTCTCAATAATTCTTAACATTTTTGATCTCTGTTTAACTCATAAAACCGGAACCGGATTGCTGGTTATTGCCAGAAAGCAAGAAAAGTGAAGCTCTCATTATACATAGCAAAAAGATACCTGTTCGCAAAAAAATCGCGGAATGCAATAAATATTATTTCGGCGGTTTCTGTGGCCGGAGTAGCAGTTGGCACAATGGCCCTGATAATTATTCTTTCCGTTTTTAACGGACTTGAAACAATGGTAAGTGCCATCTTCAACACTTTTGATCCGGATATTAAAATAACGGCTGCAGAGGGCAAAACATTTATTCCAGACACTGCACGTCTGAAACTTCTTGCAAAAGTTGAAGGATTATCCTGTTATTCTCTTACAATTGAAGACAATGCCCTGCTCAAATATGGTTCGCGCCAGTATATTGCCACTATTAAAGGCATTGATGACAACTATGCCATGGTTTCAAATATTGACAGTTCCATGTGGGAGGGTGTTTTTATGCTCAGGAACGATAAAGGCCGTCCATACGCTATCCCGGGTTACGGGGTTGCTCAATATCTTGGAATAAGGGTTAACTTCATAACTCCTCTGGAAATAATTTTCCCGAGAAAGACCGGGTCCGGTACAAACATCAATGCCGAAAACTCATTAAATCATAAGTTTATATTCCCGTCAGGGATTTTTGAAGTTGAAAAAGAATATGATTCCAAATATGTTTATATTCCTATTGATTTCGCACGTGAACTGACTGAAACTGAAAAGGGAGTAACTACCATTGAGATCAAATTCAGGGAGCATGCCGATCCGCAGGCTGTTCAAAAGGACATTATAAAAATCTTCGGGAAGGGCTTCACAGTTCAGAACAGATATGAACAGCAGGCCATATTTTATAAGGTGATGCGATCCGAAAGGCTCGCCATTTTCTTCATCCTTACACTTATTCTTATAATTGCTTCATTCAATATAATCGGCTCCCTCACTATGCTGATAATCGAGAAAGAGCGTGATATTGAGATACTAAAGAGTCTGGGAGCTGATAACAACCTTATCAGGAAGATTTTCATATTTGAAGGATGGCTGATTTCGATAATCGGTGCATTTTCAGGAATTATTCTGGGTTTTGTCGTCTGCTGGCTGCAGCAGACTTACGGACTTGTAAAGCTTCATAGTCAATCACTTATCATGGATTCATACCCGATTGTCATGAAGATTAAAGACTTTATAATTGTTCCCGGAACGGTTCTTTTAATCGGATATTGGGCAGCATGGTACCCGGTGAGGTTTCTCACGAAAAAGTATCTGAATAAAGATGTTTGATAATCAATTATTATATTTACTGAATATCCTGTTTTACAAAAACCAGATGAGAAAAATCCTTGATAATATAACACGATGAAGAGGTTAGGTTTTCTCATATTGATCATTATTTCTATAATGACTGGATCTTGTTCCGGCAGAAAGCAGAAACTGGACAATAAAAATCTGATCCCTGAAAAAGACCTGGTTTCATTATTAACCGATATTCATCTTGCAGACGGACTTCTTTCACTTCCGAAGATTAATGCCTCGGCTTCTTCATTAGACTCCATCTCATCTTATTACCAGGTCATTGAAAAACATGGTTATACAAAAGAAATCCTGGACAAAACAATGAACTACTATTTTTTAAATTATCCCAAAAGACTAAATAAGATATATGATCAGGTTCTTGGGATATTAAGTGAGATGGAATCACGTGTCGAAAAAGAATCTATTATAGAGACTGCACGTATTTCGAACATATGGAGGGGTAAAGATTTCTATTCAATTCCTTCCCCTTCTGGCAACGATTCTACTTTATTTGATATGACACTTTCCAGAAGCGGCACTTATACGCTTTTATTCTCTGCTACTCTTTTTCATGATGACCAGTCGATTAATCCAAGAGCAACTGTTTATTCCTGTTCTCCCGACAGTATAGATACCGGAAGAAGGCAATATGTAAAATCAATTAATTATCTAAAAGATGGCCGACCGCATAAGTATAAGCTGATCATAGTTGTTCCTCCAAACAAAATTCGTCATTTAAGAGGCTGGTTCTATGATTTTGATAACCGTCCCTATGGTCTTGAAAAACATGTTAAAATAGAGAATATTTCTCTTACCCTTAGCTCATTAGCGGTATGAAACGCTTATCAGCTCAATACATTATTACCAATTCCGGTCCCCTGCTTAAAAGAGCCTTGATAACAGTCGAAGATGACGGGACAATAATCAATGTTGAAGAGACAAAAGGTGATCTGAAAGAAAGACATTCCACAGAGTTTTATAATGGAATCATAATTCCCGGCTTTGTCAATTGTCATTGCCATCTGGAGCTGTCTCATATGAAAGGTAAAATATTAAAAGGAAGCGGACTTGGAAGTTTTATCGAACAGATCAGAAGTACCAGGGATAACAATAAAGAGAATATTTTCTCTTCAGCTTTTTCTGCTGATGATTACATGTTTCAGGAAGGTATAGTTTTATGCGCAGATGTATGTAATACTTCAGATACCTTCAAAATAAAGCAAGATAGCAGGATCAGTTATTTCAACCTTCTTGAAGTTTTTGGACTTGATCCGGATAAAGCAGGAAAGAGAATTAATGAAATAAAAAAGGTTGCCGAAACATCCAGGGATATGAACCTCCCGTTTTCACTGGTTCCCCATTCGGCATATTCGATGTCGCTGACTCTTTTCAGGCTTCTAAGTAATGAAAGTTTAAATAACAGGATTACTTCCATCCATTTTATGGAGACTGACGGGGAAGAAACTTTTCTTAAAAACCAGGCCGGACCGCTGATGTCTTCTTACAAACGATCAGGATTGATACCCTCACTGCTGGAAACAGCTAAAAGTCACGCTGATGTAGTACTGAATGAGGTAACGAAGTCAGGCAACCTGATTCTTGTCCACGGTACTTTTGCCGACAGAACCACTGTAAGGCAGATTAAGGAGAGGAGG
This sequence comes from Bacteroidales bacterium, assembly GCA_003141525.1. Lineage (GTDB taxonomy): Bacteria > Bacteroidota > Bacteroidia > Bacteroidales > VadinHA17 > LD21. The sequence goes on along the minus strand of PLML01000060.1, from coordinate 8,734 downwards.
AATTTATTCTGGTGTCTCTGTCCCAACTCAAATATTTATATAGAAAATAAAACTCCGCCACTGAATCTGCTGATTGAAGAGGGTTGTGAGATCGTAATCGGAACTGACAGTCTTGCCTCGAATTCTAATCTAAGCATTCTTGAAGAGCTTAAAACGCTACAGTTTAGTTTTCCTGAAATAGATATTGAAGATCTGGTCGAATGGGGTACTATAAATGGTGCAAAAGCCCTGGGAGAAGAAGAGCGTTTTGGAAGGATTGAATCAGGTAAAAAACCAGGCCTTCTGCTTCTTGATAATGTTGATCTGCAGAATATGAAATTACTGCCTGAAAGTTTTGTAACAAGATTGATATAGTCAACGTACCAACACATATAATCTCATGGAATATCCTACAAATATTGTTAATTTTGACCCCGGTAAAAAGGATATGAAAATGGCCACATTTCTTTTTGATGAGATAATATTCGGACCCGTCAAAAGCAGGCGGCTGGGTGTCTCACTTGGAATAAATTTGTTGCCAACTAAAAAAAAGATCTGCAATTTCAACTGCATTTACTGTGAATGCGGATGGACAAGGGATATTGAAAAAGCTGTCAGCCAGCTTCCCCGTCGTGAAGAAGTTTATAAAGCTCTTGAGCTTAAACTATTATATCTGAATAAAAAAAGCCTTACTCCCGAAGTTATAACTTTTGCCGGTAACGGGGAACCCACTCTTCACCCGGAATTCCCTGGGATTATTGATGACAGTATAGCATTGAGAAATAAGTACTTACCTCAAGCCAGAATCTCTGTATTATCAAATGCTACAACAATTTCAGATCCACTTGTAAAAGCGGCCTTATTAAAAATCGATATGAACATTCTTAAACTCGACTCTGCGTTTGATTCTACTATTAAAATACATAACCAGCCAAGAGTCAATATTAATGTTGAAGAGCTTATTAACAACCTCATCGGATTCAATGGAAGAGTAATTATTCAGACACTCTTTCTGCGGGGGATACATAACGGAAAAGTAATAGATAATACAACTCCGGTTGAAATTAAAGAATGGCTTAAAGCAATTGAAAGAATAAAACCCTCTGAAGTAATGATTTATACCATTTCAAGGGATACGCCTGAGGGTGCCAGATTAAATAAGGTACCGCTCATTGAACTAAGGCGAATAGCTGCATTAGTAGAATCGATAGGTATCAGAACACAGGTCTCCGGTTAAGATTGAATAAAGGTTACAACATACTCATTTGTCCCCTGGAATGGGGATTGGGTCATGCCGCCCGAATGATCCCGCTGGCAAGGAAACTTCGGGAGATGAAGAATAATGTTATTATTGCCTCGGGAGAGGAACATTTATCAATGTTCCGGAATGAATTGCCCGGATTATCTTATATCACCTTCCCGGGTTTCAAACCCGCTTACTCCGGATTCTTTCCTCAATATCTTTCCCTTTTGTTTAAAATACCTGTTCTTCTGTATCATATAATCGTGGAACACCACAGGTTAAAAAGAATTATCGCGGAATACTCGCTTGATATAATAGTCAGCGATAACCGGTTCGGATTATGGAACAGGAAAGTCACTACAGTGTATGTAACCCATATGCCCCTCATCCCTTTCCCGGAATATCTGAAGTTTCTGGAGCCCATAGGAGTGTTATTACACAGGGAAATCATTAAAAAATACTCTCTTTGTTTTATTCCTGATCTGCCAGGTGATCTGAACCTTTCAGGCAGATTATCACATGGTATCAAACTGCCTGATAATGTAAGGTATATCGGTATCTTATCAAAGTTTACTAATACAGAGCAATCCCTGAATGAGAGTCAGGTAAAGCTGCCTTATAACACTGTAATTCTTTCAGGGCCGGAACCTCAGAGGGAAATTCTTAAACAGAAACTTGTGTCACTCCTGAAAGACAAAGAACCACATACTATTATGTTTGAAGGGTATCCCGGGAAGAGTGGGGAGATCGCCAGTAACGGAAACATTACTTTCTATAGTCATCTTCCCGCTTCCCGGATGAAAGAGATTATAGAAGGCAGTGACAGCATAATCACCAGGTCGGGGTACACTACGATAATGGAGCTTGTTAGTCTGAACTGTACCGCATTGATTATTCCCACTCCGGGACAGACCGAACAGGAATACCTGGCAGAATACCTTTCAGAAAAAGGGTGGTTCTATACTGTTTCCCAGGGCGAAATAAATGCGGAAATTTTACTCAATCAGGGTAAAATAGTATGGCAGGGTGAAATAAACAGGCAAAGCAGTATCCTTCTAACTGAAGCGCTAGATGAACTTCTGGAAAAGCAACATAAACAGGGATAATCCAAAAAATCCGGCTAACAATCCGATCCACACCTGCTGAGGGTTATGGAGATTAAGTCTCAATCTGGAAGAAAGGACCAAACCTCCTGCAATTATCGCTGGTATCAGATACCAGTCTAACGGAGTTAACATTTTTAAAGAAAGGATTAACACAAGGCTTATAATTGCGCCTGCACCTACAGAATGAAGCGATATTTTCCACCAGAAATTGATCAGGGTTACCATCAATGCGAGAAATGCAGAACCAAAAATAAATGATTTCAAAAACACAGGAATAGGGAACCTGAAAATTATATATGAAGTGGCGCAATAGAGGATAGTTGTAATTATCAGCGGGATATTCCTTTCTTTCCTTTCCCTGATAGTCCATGAGGTGATAATATTCCTGTGAATGAAAAAAGGTAAGAAAGAAAGAGGTAACAAAATATTATTTATCAGAATTATAAGCAATAACAGCTTCTTCACATTAAAAGGAAGATATGCAAACAGTGTCGGTGCTGAAAAAATAATTGCCATTCCATAGACAGGCATCAGCAGCGGATGAAAAATTATGGCAAATATTTTTGCCAGTCGATCGATGAAATCATTTGGTTTGTCAGTTGTCATTCAGGGTGTGTAATATTCATTTTTTATATAACTAATAGTATTCAAGGTGTAACTATTACACACCCTAAATCTCCCTTCTCAGTCTCGCAACAGGAATATTCAGTTGTTCACGGTATTTTGCTACAGTCCGGCGTGCTATCTGGTACCCCTTTCCCTGGAGGATATCTGTGAGACTCTCATCTGTCAGCGGTTTTCGTTTTTGTTCATTTTCAATACAATCCTGTAAAATCCGTTTTATCTCCCGTGTTGATACCTCTTCGCCACTATCTGTCTGCAGACCTTCTGAAAAGAAATACTTCAGTGGAAATATCCCAAAATGAGTTTGAACAAATTTGCTGTTGGCTACCCTTGAGACGGTCGAAATATCGAGACCTGTCATCTCAGCAACATCTTTCAGAATCATTGGTTTTAGTTTTGTTTCATCGCCGTCAATGAAGTACTCCTGCTGGTATTCGAGAATAGCATTCATTGTAAGAAGCAATGTGTTTTGCCTCTGTTTAATAGCGTCTATAAACCATCTGGCAGAGTCGATTTTCTGTTTCACAAAAAGTACAGCATCTTTCATCTCTTTTTTCTGGCTTTTGTCTTTGCTGTAAGAATGAAGCATTTCGCTATAGGCAGAACTTAATCTTAGTTCGGGAAGGTTTTTGGAATTAAGATGAAGGTCAAAACCGTCTTCAGAAAGCTCAAGGATGAAATCAGGGATTATCGGTTGTGATGTTTTGTTGAATGGATCGCTGTAAACGCCTCCCGGTTTGGGGTTTAGTCTTAAGATCTCATCTATGGCAGCTTTAAGTTCGTGTTCGGTGATACCAAGCCGGGAAATGATTTTATCGTAATGTCTTTTTGTGAATTCTTCAAAATGCAATTCGAGAATTGATTGTGCAAGCTTCGTGGAAGGTTGTGAATTGTCGCGCTTTTCAATCTGCAGCAAAAGGCATTCCCTCAGGTTACGAGCGCCTACTCCTGCAGGTTCCAGATCCTGAATTATCTGAAGAACCTCTTCAAGTTCACTTTCGGTAGTTTCAACGTTCTGAAGGAAAGCAAGATCATCAACAATGTTAATCAGTTCTCTTCTCAGGTATCCATCTTCATCGATATTTCCCAGGATGTATTCGCCAAGAATTTTCTGTTTGTCGGTAAGATCCCTCAAACCAAGTTGTGATTCGAGATGCTCATGAAATGAAAATCCTACAGAAAAAGGAATCTCGGTCCTTTTATCTTCATCTTTGCTGTAGTTTTTTTCCTGCAGGCGATAATCAGGGATATCGTCTTCTTCAATATAATCATCGATTGTGAATTCCTCCTGGTCTTTATCATTTTCCTCGAACTGTTCTTCTTTGGTTTCTTCCGGAATCTCTTCTTCCTCGGTGCCTTCCTCAAGAGCAGGATTTTCCTCGAGTTCCTTTTTAATACGCTGTTCAATCTGCAAAGTTGGAACTTCCAGCAGCTTGATCATCTGTATCTGCTGTGGTGAAAGTTTCTGTAGCAATTTCTGCTGTAATCTTTGCTTTAGCATCCTTTTCTATCCAGATTGTCTGTCCGGGAATTATATTTTTTTAAAATTCAGCATTCCTGGGTGTTCTTGGAAATGGTATTACATCACGTATATTTGACATTCCTGTNNTTCTTGTGTCGAGGTACCACCAGAAATCCTTTTCCTGCAACTTCAACTCCTTAATACGTGAAAGCAATCTGTCATATTGCTCTTCTCTCTGAGATCCGCCGATTATTTCCCCGATCCCGGGGAAAAGAACATCCATGGCTTTTACCGTTTTGCCATCCTCATTCTGTTTCATATAAAATGCCTTTATTTCTTTGGGATAATCAATAAGAATTACAGGCTTTTTAAAATGCTCTTCAACCAGATACCTTTCATGTTCAGCCTGCAGGTCGCGGCCCCAGCCAACCTGGTATTCCCATTTTTTCTCTGAGGATGTTAGAATTGAAATTGCCTCTGTATAAGTAATTCTCACAAATTCATTCTCAACAACAAATCTGAGCCTTTCCAGAAGAGCTTTATCAATCATATTATTAAGAAACTCAAGATCTTCCTTGCAGTTATCGAGTGCATATCTGATCAGGTACTTAACAAAATCTTCTGCAAGATCCATGTTATCAGTCAGGTCGTAGAATGCCATTTCCGGTTCTATCATCCAGAATTCGGCTAAGTGTCTTGGCGTGTTTGAATTTTCAGCTCTGAAAGTTGGTCCGAATGTGTAGATATCTCCTAAAGACAGAGCGCCAAGTTCACCTTCGAGCTGACCGGAGACTGTCAGATTTGTCTCTTTTCCAAAAAAATCGTAGTTGTAATTTACAGAACCATCCTCGTTACGAGGCATGTTCTTCAGATCCATTGTAGTAACATGGAACATCTCCCCGGCTCCTTCACAATCGCTTCCGGTAATAATAGGAGTATGAAGATAGAAGAAGCCTTTATCATTAAAATACTTATGAATAGCGAAAGCCATTGCGTGTCTTATTCTGAATACAGCGCCAAATGTATTGGTTCTGAAGCGCAGATGGGCATTTTCTCTTAGGAACTCCATTGAATGCCCTTTCTTCTGCAGAGGGTATGTTTCAGCATCGCTCTTCCCATAAAGTTCAATGGATGCCGCGCCTATTTCGATATTCTGACCCTGTCCCTGTGATTCAATAAGCTTACCTTTAACAGCTATGCAGGCTCCGGTAGATATATCTTTCAAAAGATTCTCATCAAAAGATGCGGTTTCCACAACAACCTGGATATTGTTTATTGTCGAACCGTCATTGAGAGCAATAAAGAGAATATTTTTGTTCCCCCTTTTGGTTCTTACCCATCCTTTCACCAGTACATCTGATCCCAACACAGGGCTGGATAACAGGCTTTTTATCTTAATTCTTTTCATCATGAGCATTTAATATCAAAAAACAGATGTGCAAAAATAATAAAATGTTAGCCGCAAGTGCAGATTGGCTTTCATTTATTTCTTTATGGCACTATTTTTGCGGGTTAGAACCTTCTTTTTCAGTTTATTTGACCCCGATCAATAATATTTACCCTATATGACAGTTATTAATAATAAGACACAGAACGCAGAGCGCAGGACAGATAGCGAAGGACTCAGCATTTAATGCTTTATGCTCTATGCTCTGTGCTTAAAGAATGCATATTGATTTGAAAATTGCTAAAATCTGAATAACTTTGGATATATAATTGGAAATAATCAGAAGCTATGGAAGAACCGAAAAAACTTATAGTTGTGCCATGGGATTTTTCTCATGTTGCTGAACACGCATTGGCGCATGCAGTTAAGATAAGCCGTATGGTAGGCAATGATATATGTCTTTTACATATTGTAAGTACTGGCATTACTCCCAAAGCCTATGCGGAAATAACCACGCATTTAAAACGTCTGGTTGAAGAAAACGGCAAAAAATATAATGTGCCCATCACCTACCATGTTTCTAAAGGAAGTATATTTTCTGCAATAGCTGAATTTGCAAATGAGAAAGAAGCCAACCTGGTGGTTATGGGTACGCATGGGATGAAAGGTATGCAAAAGCTTACCGGCAGCTGGGCATTAAAAGTCATTGTAAAATCAAAGATCCCGTTTATTGTCGTGCAGGATCCTCCTGCCGATCAGGAAAGGTATCATAATATTGTCTTCCCTGTTGATTTCAGGGGTGAGAATAAGGAAAAAATAAAAATGGCCATTTTTATGGGGAAATACTTTGATTCAAAGGTTCATATGCTTGTATCCGTAAGCAGCGATAAAACTATATTAAGAAAGACAAAAACTAATCTGAATTTTGCTATCAAATACCTGATTCAGAATAATATAGATTATGAGATCCACGATATGCCAAGAGGGAAGATAGCTGAACAGACCATTGATTTTGCGCAAAAAATTAATGCCGACCTGATACTGATAGTGACTACAAAGAATATTACGTTTGCTGATTATGTGGTAGGAGCTTCTGAACAACAGATTATTGCCAACAGTTCCAGGATACCTGTTTGTTGTGTAAATCCAAAAGCATCGTTTGCAAGTGTAGGACAATTTATGGGTGGCTGGGGATCATAAAAGAATCCCCTTACATTATCTTTACACCAGGTAATGAAAAAATAATATCCAGATTATGTCCATTGTAGTTCAGGGTGTTTCAAAATTCTATGGCGAACAAAAAGCTCTCGATAATATCTCGTTCGAAGTTAAGACCGGCGAAATAGTCGGATTTATTGGCCCAAATGGAGCCGGCAAGTCGACGATGATGAAGATTATTACCGGCTTCATCCCTGCATCATCCGGAAAAGTAAGCGTTAATGGACTTGCCGTTGAAGCCGATAATCTTGAAGTCAAAAAGCAAATAGGATATCTTCCTGAAAATAACCCTCTTTACCCGGAAATGTATGTCCGGGAATACCTGGGTTTTGTGGCTTCAATTTATAAGTCAGCCATATCTGGGAAAAAGCAGACAGATAATATAATTGAATTAACCGGGCTCGCACCTGAACAGAATAAAAAGATCGGTTCTCTCTCTAAAGGATACCGGCAAAGGGTCGGATTGGCCCAGGCTCTTATCCACAATCCTGCTGTACTTATACTCGACGAGGCTACCACAGGCCTTGACCCGAATCAGATCGTTGAGATACGAAATCTTATAAAAGAGGCTGGAAAGCAGAAAACGGTTATGATTTCTACGCATATTATGCAGGAGGTAGAGGCAATATGCGACAGGGTGATAATAATTGATAAAGGGATAATCGTAGCTGATGAGGAAAAGAGCAAAATTTATTCTAAAATTAAACGCCCTAAACAAGTTATACAGGTTGAGTTCGACAAGGAAACAAAGGATTCATCTCTGGCAGAAATTAAAAACGTGAGCAGTGTAAAAAAAATCCGNNAGCAATCTTGAAGAGGTATTCAGACATCTGACTAATGGATAAACTTTTTGCTTTTCCGATTTTTTTTTTGTTGCTTTGTACCGTAATAGATTAGTGGAAAGATTTGTGCTGATTGCAACCACAGGAAAAAAATGCTAAACCGCGGATAATTCCCTTTTTACAATCAACCAGTCTTCCTTAATGATTTTTAATATTAAATAAATAATATTATTATGGGATATTTATTTACTTCCGAATCCGTTTCAGAAGGCCACCCCGATAAGGTAGCCGATCAGATATCAGATTCTTTGCTTGACGAATTCCTTCGCTGGGACCCTGAATCAAAAGTTGCCTGCGAGACATTTGTAACAACCGGACTTGTTGTCTGCGGCGGAGAAGTCCGTACAACGGGTTGGGTTGACCACCAGGAGAGTGCCAGAGGTGTTATACGTAACATCGGATATACAAAAGCCGAATACCGTTTCGATTGTGACTCATGTGGTGTTATCTCGACTATTCATGAACAGTCAAGCGATATAAATCAGGGCGTTGTTCGAGATAAACCTGAAGAACAGGGAGCAGGCGACCAGGGAATGATGTTTGGTTATGCCTGCCGTGAAATGGATAACTATATGCCTTTAACAATTGAGCTTGCCCACAGACTTCTGCAGGAACTGGCAGCAATCAGACATGAAGGCAAACTGATGAAATATCTCAGACCCGACAGTAAATCTCAGGTCACGGTTGAATATAATGACAATAACAAACCTCTCCGCATCGATACAATAGTCATCAGCACCCAGCATGATGAATTTGTTCTGCCAAAGGACAAATCGCACAAAGCTGAACTGGCTGCTGAAAAAACTATGCAGAAAAAGATAGGCGAAGATCTTGAAAAGATTCTCATACCCAGAGTTAAAAAAACACTTCCTG
>PLML01000046.1 GCA_003141525.1 Bacteroidales bacterium | reverse complement strand
ATAAAAGGAGAGAAAATCGGGAAAATCCTTTCAACTCCAATATTACCGGATATCTTCCGTACAGTAAAAGTTTCATTAACCCCTTTCCCTGTCCAGACAATTTCTTCTCCCAGTACCTTGAATGTCTCTTCGACAAATTCACGTATTGAATGGGTCTCATTAGTTGCGAGAACAAAATCGTCAGGCTTATCTGCCTGTAGGATGCGCCATATACCTTCGACATATTCAGGAGCATAACCCCAGTCTCTTTTTGAATCAAGATTTCCCAGCAATAATTTTTCCTGTTGTCCCAGAATAATCTTAGAAGCAGCAACCGTTATCTTCCGTGTGACAAAAGTTTTTCCTCTCCGTTCACTTTCATGATTAAATAGAATTCCGTTAGATGCGAATACATTGTATGCTTCCCTGTAATTTATTACAATCCAATGTGCATATAATTTTGCGGCAGCGTATGGACTACGTGGATAAAATGGTGTTTTTTCTGTCTGCGGAATCTCCTGTGCCTTACCATAAAGCTCAGATGTTGAAGCCTGGTAAAAACGTGTTTTCAAACCTGTTTCTTTGATGGCATCAAGAAAACGAAGAGTTCCGACGCCATCGACTTCTGCGGTATATTCAGGTACCTCAAATGAAACCTGCACATGTGACTGTGCTCCAAGATTATATATTTCAGTCGGTTGAATTTTCTCTACCAGCCGGTTTAAATTACTTGAATCCGTCAAATCTCCAAAATGCAGAAAAAAACTCTTATTTATGAATTCAGGATTATTGTAAATATGATCGATTCTGAAAGTATTAAATGAGCTGGATCGTCTGATAATCCCATGGACAAAATATCCTTTATCCAATAATAATTCCGTAAGGTAAGAGCCATCCTGGCCCGTAATACCTGATATTAATGCAATTTTTTTCATCTTATATAATAATTAACTAGCATGCTTTCCTAGAATCACATCCAATAATCTTTTATCCTGATCTTTACTTTAATAGCGTTTGGTATTTCTTCTTCACTTATCAGGATCAGATAGCCACCTCCACCTGCCCCCGACAGTTTCCATGCAAGTGCCTTATTTCTATGACTATCAATAACTTTAGCAATTTTTTCATTCATCATTTTTGGGAACATCTTCACCTGTGAACTAAAAGAGGCAGAGAATCCTTTAACAAAGGTTTTAATATCCCTGTTAATGAGTCCATCCCAGGCTGTTTCAGCTGCAGAGGTTAAACTTCTGACATTATCGGCAGAAATATTTGTATTTTCAAGCACAACAAAATCGGCTGGTCTTGGCCATAGCGTAACCATATAGAGCCTTTCTTCAAGCCATTTAATAATTGAGAGATCTGATATTGTTTCAAATTTTGATGGCCAGTAACTCTCCTTTTCATAAAAAAACCTGTTGATACCTGGCATAGTAATGCCAATTGAATCCTGAGATCCGCTTACATCTTTTGTACCGGGATCATTGTCGTATCTGAAAAGGATTTTGGCCAGTTTCTCAGGATTTTCCAAAGGAAGGCTGTCGTTCCATAATTCAATTGCCTTTTTTCTTGTTGAAGTAGCCATCCCGGAACGCTCATAGAATTCAATTGTTGGTTCTATTGATGCTGTTATCGCCCAACCGGGGCAAAACTTCGAGACATAAGGCTGATCAATCCAGGTACCGGCAAGATCAATCCGGTAAGGAATTGGGGTTTCTTTTCTTAATGAAGTTGTTGACCTTACCGGTAAATTTGCATAAGGTATCCTTTTTAAGACCTTATATTCAATACCCAAATCTTTACATATCTGTTCTTTATCAGGCGTGTGACCATCTTCATTGACGATAAAAATGTCAGGCTCAAGAGCTTTCATATCCTCCAAAAAATCAAGGATTCCGTTTCCTTTATTAATATTTACTTTATGCACGCATGACAATGCTTCAAGCATATAAAACCTTTCATCTTCAGAATTAATGGTTTTACGTCCTTTCAGATCACATATTGTCTTATCTGATCCTAATCCGACATATAAGTCTCCAAATTGAGCAGCTTCTTTTAAAAATGCAATATGCCCTGAATGAATAATATCAAAACATCCGCTCACAAAAACTTTCTTCCGGTCCATCAATAAATCTGTTGTATTCTTTAGTACAGTTTTAAGAACTAAGTAAGATAAAAGTTTTTGGTTTCAGACTTGGGATAAAACGGAAATTGCTATCTGTCGATCAATTCAAATTTGCTGCTATAACCAGGCACTATCTCCTGCATCTCTTCAATAATTGAAGTTTCGGACATTTCATTAAGAGATCTTAGTATCTTATCAATCTTAATATTTATCTTTTCAAAATCAGAATCAGGCACCTGTGCAATACTGATCTTTGGATGATGGGTAGGAATCATAGGTTCATCTTTGGAAAACAGTTCCTCATAGAGTTTTTCGCCGGGCCGCAATCCAATATACTTTATTTTAATATCCTTATGTGGTTCGAGTCCCGACAAGCGGATCAGATTTATTGCGACATCCAAAACCTTCACGGGATCGCCCATATCAAAGACATATATTTCCCCTCCATTACCCATAAATCCGGCTTCCAGAACTAATTGACATGCTTCAGGGATAGTCATGAAAAAGCGGGTTATTTCCGGATGAGTAATTGTCACAGGTCCACCGTCAGCTATCTGCTTATTGAAAAGAGGAATAACAGAACCGTTCGACCCAAGCACATTGCCAAACCGGGTAGTTATAAATTGTGTCTTAATTCCTTTACGGCTCGACAACGTGTGTACCAGCAGTTCACAAATCTTCTTGGTCGCACCCATAACATTAGTAGGATTAACAGCTTTGTCGGAAGATATCATTACAAACTTTTCTGCGTTGTATTTTATTGCTAACTCAGATACAGTTTTTGTGCCTCCAACGTTGACTCTGAATGCTTCGTGAGGATGTACTTCCATTAAGGGGACATGTTTATATGCTGCAGCATGAAAAACAATTTCAGGCCTGTACTTTCTGAAGATTTTTTCCATATATTCAGAGCGTGTAACGTCCCCTATTATTATTTTGAAGTTACATTCCGGTATTTTATTCTTCAGCTCCTCCCCAAGATAAAAAGATGGAGTCTCAGCCTGATCAACAAGTATCAGCTGTTTAGTATTAAAACGTATTAGTTGCCGTGCTATTTCCGAACCAATTGATCCGGCGCCACCGGTAACCAGAATCGTTTTTCCGAATAAGCCATTCTGTATTTTTTCAAGATCAAGGGTAATTGGATCTCTTCCCAGGAGATCTTCAAATTTGACTTTTTTAAGGTTTTTAACCTCCAGGCGACCATTCATCCATGTATCAAATGATGGTGTATCCAGTATCTCACAACCAAACTGGATCATGGACTCTATTACCTCCTTTTTCTTCGCCGGAGCAATTTTATTAATTGCAATAATAAAAACCTTCACATCTGCATTATTTATAAAATCCTCTGTAAGAACCTGTCTTGAATAAACCTGATAACCGTCTACATGTTTTCCCTGAATTTTTTTATCATCATCGATAAAACCCTTAAGCCTGTACAGATTCTTCGGATCTCCTTCAATAAGCCTTTTTACCAGGATACCCATTTCACCTGAACCATAGATCAGCACATTTTTGCTATCATGTGAAGCAGATGAAGCAAATTCATAAAATATTTTTACTAATACCCTGAAAAGAAAAAGAAAGATTGTGACAGCTCCGCAATGAATCAGAAGAATCGAAAATGGAATATTAAAAACAGAGCTCCATTCGTATTTCCGGCTCATGAAAGTAACTAAAAGCAGAAATACAAGTGCACTAAAATTTGTCAAGATTATTTTATATGTATCCCTGATAGTTGTATGCCTTATCATTCCTGAATAGGATTTGAAAACCAAAATAAATATTACATACACAACCAGCACAAGATATGCCTGCCTTAATGCTATCGAAATATCGAAAGTTGAGACTTCAAAATTATATCTCAGAATATAGGCAATGAGGAAGGAAAAGAAGACTGCTCCGGAGTCAATAAGAAATATCAGCCAGCGAGGCAACGAATGATTCTTAAAAATCTTAATAATCTTTCCCTTAAATGTTTTTATCATATAGTGATTAGCAAAATGAGATAATAGTTAACACATTAAGATAATATAATGCTATCGCAGCGTCAGTCACATAAAGTAAATATGCATATGCCTGATTACCTGATTATTCAGATATATATTGTAACAAATGTTACAAATTTTCCCAATACCATTTAACCGCCTCCTTAAGGCCATCTTCAACGTTTAATGTCGGTGAATAGGATAATAATTTTTTTGCCTTTTCAATAGATGCAAGTGAATGCGGGATATCTCCTGCTCTGACAGGTCCGTAAGCTGGTTCGATAGCCAGAATATCATGATCAAATTCGGCTGCCAGATTGCGGATAAAAAAGAATAGCTGATTAAGAGATGTCTTTTCACCATGAGCAATGTTATAAATCTGGTTCAATGCATCTTTATTCTGAACAACAGACGCCAGGTGATTGGCCTGTACCACGTTATCGATATAAGTAAAATCGCGCGAAACAGATCCATCGCCATTTATGAGAGGCACTTCATGCTTCATGAGCATCTTCATGAATTTCGGAATAACCGCAGCATAAGCTCCATCCGGATCCTGTCGCCTCCCGAAAACGTTGAAATATCGTAATCCAATCACATCAATTCCATAAGTTTTTGCAAAATTGGCTGCAAACAGTTCATCAACATATTTGGTAATTGCATAAGGCGATAAAGGAGAACCAATCTTATCTTCAATTTTTGGCAAGTCAGGATGATCCCCATAAGTGGAAGAACTTGCGGCATATATAAATCGCTTAACCCCTGATTCTTTTGATGCAAAGAGTATCTTAACAAAACCACCTATATTTACATCGGTAGATGTCATCGGGTCTTTTATAGACCGTGGCACCGAACCTAGTGCTGCATGATGGAGCACAATATCTATGTTTTCGACTGCTTTTAAACAGTCGTCATAATTACGGATATCACCCTCTATAAGTTTAAATTTAGGATTGGTTGCGAATGCTTTCAGGTTTTCTCTTTTACCTGTTGAAAAATTATCCAGGCAAACAACTTTATTCCCTGAAAGCAAAAAAGAGTCTACAAGATTTGAGCCGATAAAACCTGCTCCTCCGGTAACCAACACTCTGCTATCCTTCAAGATTCGTTCCANNAAATTTTAACAGAATTTAACATTATAAAAACTACTCTTTTTCAAACATCAGGAGTATTTCATTTAAAATAAATTCGGCTGTCTTCCCGTCTCCATAAAAACCGGGATATTCAAGTACAGAATGTGAACTCATAAAACTCAGAAACTCTTGCTTTATCCTATCAGGATCAGCACCTGTAAGTTTTGCAGTTCCATTATTTACTAGTTCAACCCATTCAGTCTCATTCCTTAATACAATACAAGGCTTTCTAAAGAAATGAGATTCTTTCTGAACACCTCCGGAATCAGTCACAATCATCCTGCAGTTCTTCTCGAGAAGAATCATTTCAAGAAATGAAACAGGAGGAATGATTTTAAGATATGCGCAATGTGTAAGTTCATCATAAAGGTCTTCAAGTCTGGTTTTAAGCGAAACGATTGTTCTGGGATGTAATGGCATCACTAGAACAATATCATTTTCCTCAGCCAGAAATTTTAGAGTAAGCAGAATTTCTTTAAGCCGGTCTATGCCATCTGTATTTGTATCCCGGTGAATTGTAACGAGTACATAATTATCTCTTTTCAGTGACATTTTTTCAAGAAATCCTTCTTTCTTTTTTTCTGCCAGTGAGGCAAAAAATAATGTATTATCGTACATTATATCTCCGGTCAGATAGATTTTAGGATTATTTATGGTATATGGCGGACTGTTTTCAGGTCTGAATCCTTCGCATATAAGGTTTTTAAAAGCTGCATTTGTAGGAGCGAAAAGCAGTGTCGCTGAATGATCGCTCATTATCCTGTTTAATTCCTCCGGCATGGTTTTATTGAATGATCTCAGACCCGCTTCAATATGAATTATCGGAAAGTGAAGCTTTGAAGCGGCCAAAGCCCCGGCCAGTGTAGAGTTTGTGTCGCCATAAAGTAAGACACAATCTGGTTTTTCCTTTATGAGCACCTCTTCAATACCAGTTATCATCAAAGAAGTTTGCCGGCCATGTCCGGCCGAGCCAACTCCAAGATTATAATGCGGCTTATGAATTTCAAGCTCATCGAAAAAAACCTCAGACATCTCTTTATCATAGTGCTGTCCCGTATGAACTATAATTTCAGTAATATCTTTGGAATAATAATTCCGTATCGCCCTGCTTATTGCTGAAGCTTTTATAATTTGAGGTCTTGCTCCAACAATATTAATGAGTTTTATTTGCGGCATTGAATCACATAAGTTTTATGAGGCACCAAAGATAAAAAAAGAATCGCTTAATCAAAGTAATAAATAACAGGAAGGGCATCTGATTGTGCAGATGCCCTTTTTTAATGTATGTAATCGTCCTGATTCTTATTTAGCATAATTTACAGCGCGTGTTTCTCGGATTACTGTAATTTTTATTTGTCCGGGGTAGGTCATTTCATTCTGGATTTTGCGGGCAATTTCAAAAGAGAGACCTTCCGCCTCTTTATCAGTAACTTTTTCGGCTCCGACTATAACCCGTAATTCTCGTCCAGCCTGTATTGCATAGGTTTTCATCACACCAGGGTACTGCAGAGCAAGGGATTCAAGCTCTTTCAATCGTTTAATATAAGATTCCACCACCTCACGCCGAGCTCCCGGGCGAGCACCGGAAATTGCATCGCAAACCTGAACAATAGGGGCGATCAGAGTCGTCATCTCTGTTTCATCGTGATGAGAACCGATTGCATTGCATATCTCGGGTTTCTCCTTGTATTTTTCGGCCATTTTCATCCCCAGTATTGCATGTGGTAATTCCGGTTCATCATCAGGTACCTTGCCAATATCATGAAGAAGTCCGGCCCTTTTTGCAAGTTTTGAATTCAATCCAAGCTCTGCTGCCATAATCGAGCAAAGGTTAGCTACCTCGCGCGAGTGCATAAGAAGATTCTGACCATATGATGACCGGTATTTCATCTTACCTATCAACCTTATAAGCTCAGGGTGCAATCCATGTATTCCCAAATCAATAGTAGTTCTTTTGCCTACTTCAAGTATCTCCTCCTCCACCTGTTTCCTGGTTTTCTCAACCATCTCTTCAATTCTGGCCGGATGTATTCTGCCATCTGTTACCAGCTGGTGAAGTGCAAGTCTTGCAACTTCCCTCCTTATCGGATCAAAAGCAGAAAGGACTATTGCTTCAGGTGTATCGTCGACGATAATTTCGACTCCGGTTGCTGCCTCAAGCGCACGGATATTTCTACCTTCACGACCTATAATGCGTCCTTTCATCTCATCCGACTCTATGTGAAATACCGTTACTGCATTTTCAATGGCATTCTCTGCTGCAACCCTCTGGATTGTCTGAACTACGATCCTTTTAGCTTCTTTGTTGGCAGTCATTTTTGCTTCATCCAGTATCTCGTTAATATACGACATAGCTCCGGTTTTTGCTTCCTCCTTCAGGGATTCTATCAGGTGGTTCTTTGCTTCTTCTGCCGAGAAACCCGAAATAGCCTCAAGTTGCTCAACCTGTTGCTTGTGAAGACGCGCTAACTCTTCTGATTTTTTTTCTACCAGCTCAAGCTGGGAGGTAAGATTTCCACGTATCGCATCAGCCTCATTCTTTTTTCGCTGAGCTTCTTCTATTTTCTGTGATAAAGACTGTTCTTTCTGAGCTATTCTGTTTTCTGCCTGTCCTATCTTGCTGTTTTTTTCATTGATAACCTTTTCATGCTCCGTTTTGAGCTGAAGAAATCTCTCTTTCGCCTGAAGTATTTTTTCCTTTCTGATTACTTCCGCTTCTGCTTCCGCTTCGCTTACTATTTTTCGGCTTTTGTTTCTTAATGCCATTTGCCAGACGAAAAAAGAGGCACCAAAACCCAGTATAAGGGCTGAAATACACAGTACTATCAACAGCCCGTTACTTAAAGATCCTATTATTAATGTCATCATCAATTGTTTTAGTTATATATATAATAAATAAAAAACCCGCAAAGTTCCTTCAGCTTTTATAAAACCCCATATCTGAATGGCTGGAGCTACTAATCCAGTTCAAACGTCCACTGTTCCGCCAGCTGGCGGAAGCCCGACGAATCGGGATGAGGCCTGTTCTACCTGAACTAAGAGTTGCTCCAAAGTTTTAACTGTTGAGTTTCAAAAATGAATGAAGAAACAATGCGGGCAATTTAGTTTTCTATTTTAAAGAACGCTGTTACTCTTTAGTATCAAGAACTGAATCAATTTTTTGTATCAGTTCTTTTAAGGCATCGTGAAGATAATCTTTTTCAAGTTTTTCTTCTTCTTCTGTGAGCTTAATCACATATTGCAGGGAAGCCATCGCCAAAAAATCCTGTACATCCTTATCGGTGTACCTTTGCTTGTACTGCAGCACTTTTTCGTTTATCATCCTGGCTGCTTTCCTGATCTTTTCCTCGTTTTCCCGTTCTACCTTCAATGGATAATATCTGTCTGCCACATTAACCCTGATCGAAAACTTATTATCATCCATTGCTATATCTTATCTGTTTAAAAGAGCAACACATCTGTCAATTTCCCGCACCAGTTCGGTTATCTTTTTCTTCGCTTCATAAGCGTTTTCACCTTCACCCAACAATGCTCCTGATAATTTAATCCGCTCGTATTTAATTTCTAATTCTTTCATTTGTTCTTCACGTGCCTGAAGCATACCTTTTAAAACTTCGTTCCC
>PLML01000079.1 GCA_003141525.1 Bacteroidales bacterium | reverse complement strand
AACGTAATTTAGGCATTGACTAAGTTCACACCGCTGACCACACACCGCATACCTGATATTTGCAACGGCATTAAGACCCGTTTTTTGTAATCTGATGAAATTTCATTTTATTTGAGGTGAACTCTTTTAAATAGTAAAAATAAAATTATATGATTTCTAAACTTTCTCTTCTTTTTTGTTTTTTCTCTGTTGCCTTTCTTTTTGACTCTGAACGAGCCGGTTCTCAGGATAAGAACTGGACTCACTTCAGGGGAAGCAATCTCAACGGCATAGCATTGGATGAAAATATTCCGCTAAAATGGGATGACTCCGTTATAAAATGGAAAACTGAAATTCATGACAAGGGTTATTCTTCACCTGTTATTTATGACAATCAGATATGGGTAACGACAGCAACATCTGACGGGAAAGAGCTTTATGCTGTTTGCACCGATTTTAAAACAGGAAAAATTATTTATGACATAAAGGTTTTTACTCCCGATGAAGTTGAAGGCAAACACTCTCTAAATACTTATGCATCGCCAACCGCATGCATTGAAAAGGGCTTTGTATATGTTCATTACGGAAGTATGGGAACAGCATGCATAAATACTACAAATGGTTCAATCGTATGGAAACATAACGATTTCAAATGTAAACACGTCCAGGGTCCGGCTTCATCACCTGTAATTTATAAAAACCTGCTCATCCTGCACTTCGAAGGCGTTGATGTCAGGTATATCGTTGCTCTCGACAAATCCAGCGGGAAGCTGATCTGGAAAAGTGACAGACCCGCAGAGCCTTATGAACCGCTATCGAGGATCGGCAGAAAAGCATATATAACCCCATTAATAATTAATGTTAAAGGACGCGATATGCTGATATCCAATGGTTCTGCAGTCTGTATTGCATACGATCCGAATACCGGCAAAGAAATATGGAGAGTTGTGGATGGAGCAGAATCCACAGTAGCCATGCCTGTTGCAGAAAACGGAAACTTATACTGGTACACCGGATTCACTGAAGATAGTAATGGTAAAAAATTTACCGAATTATTGTCGGTTAATTCCGAAGGCAACGGGGATATAACCAGAACTAATGTTATCTGGAAAAAACGGGAGGAACTTTCACGAAACCAGTGCCTTACTCCAGTCATAAAAGACGGATTGATATATACTGTCAATACCAGGAACATGATGATGTGCATTGATGCAGCGACCGGGGGAGAAGTCTGGTCAACACATGTTATATCAAATTATGACGCATCACCAATATACGTAAATGGCAATATCTTATTTTTCTCTGTAAAAGGTGAAGTTCTGATATTAAAAGCAGGGCGCAAATATGATGTTGTAGCTAAGAATCAAATGGATTCAGGGATTTGGGCAACGCCTGCGATTTTAAGAAATTCCGTGATATTGAGAACACAAAAGTATTTATACAGGATAGGCGGGGAATAAATATTGTCTTTATTTCTTAATTGGATATCCGATTGTCTGACCAAATAGTACGCGCTGATCAGCTCGCAAATTTAATTTTGCCGCGAGAGCAGGTTTATTGCAGTTATGGAACCAGCATGCCAGACCTTGTGAAGCAGCAAATAAATAAACATTGCCCGCGATGAGACCTGTATCGACAAAATAATATGACTTTTGAACTTCAGGATTCTGCAAGCCAGGTTCCTGGTAACCGGAAGTGTTAGCAAGTTTATCCACATCTGCAATGTAGATGAGACGAACAGGAGCCTTATTTCCAAAAGTCGCCTGGCCATGACCAATCGCCAGAGTGCGCAAATCACCGGGAATAACCGGAATCAGCCTGTGATGAAATGCATCATAAAAATAAGTCCCTTCTTCCAGGGCAACATAAACATCAATTTCCTGTGAGTTGCTGGCTGTCGCTGCAGTTCTCCCAGGTATTCCAAACGGGCCATTATTACGATTTACCCCACATGCTGCCCACAGGAGATTTGAAAGCACCTGCAAAGGCAGCTTTTTGTCACTTATTTCACGGATAGTTTTTCGCTGCTTTAATGCTGTCAGGACTGATCTTCCGCTATCAGTTTCAGGTTTCAACAGTACAATCGGTTTCATATTCTGTAAACTAACATCATCTACAGGTTCAGAAGCGTGAGACGCTACTTTTTTTATTATTTTTTTAACCATTTAAGCCTCCTCTTTTTTGGCTGGAGATTCCTCACTTCTCCGCCTGTTGGCGGATAAGTTCGGAATGACAATTCAATTTTGGTAAGGGCGGGTGGAATTGGCGATTTGCTTTGGCAAATCGCCAATTCCACAGCTATTCTCTCACAACAGCGATGTCATCCCGAGCGAAAGCGAGGGATCTCCTTCTTGCTATCACTCTTTTGTAAAAGTGACAATCTTATTAAATTTATGATTCCAGATATTCAATAAATACAAAATTATATTTAATATATATAAACAAAACAAAAAGCAAAATAAAATTGTTTTGAATGTAGTTGACCAGAAAAATAAGCGATGATAATCAGATTTATAAATACCAGGAGAAAGCAAAAATTAGGTTTTTAATATCCCATTTTATATATTTGTTTTGATACCTGATCTAAAAAGATGTTTTAATTGCTAACCTCAGATAAAATTAACATTATGAAAAAATTTCCTGTATCCTTGTTTATCCTGATCTGTCTGACTGTATCATCGTCAGCTCAGTCATCACGATTAAGTGGTGAGTCTAAATATACTATTGGCATATTTGGCGGATTAAATATACCGCGACTAAGTGGCGGGAACGGCAATGAATTGAGTCGTGATTATACATCACGTCTGGGTGAAGCTTTTGGTTTGACAGCCTCCCTGAGCTTAAGATCAAATTTTAGCCTTACAGCTGATCTGTTATACTCTAGTGAAGGTGGTAAACGTGATGGAATACAGGCTTTTGATGCCTCTTCTGTTAATCCCCTGGTGCCTGCCGGAACATATTTTTATGCAGATTATAAAAATGAAAGCATTTTGAATTATATTGAGATTCCCATAATGCTGAAATATTTAATCCCTTTAAATAAATCATCAAAGGTTTTTGTTGATTTTGGACCTTATGTCGGATTTTTACTGAATGCCAAACAAAAGACCACCGGATCAAGCCTAATTTATGCCGATAGGGCAGAGACAATGCCAGTTTCTGAGGGGGCTCAGTCATTTATTGCCAATACCGATATAATGAATAGCATTAATCTGACAAATTTTGGACTGACAGGTGGTGTGGGATTTGCACAAACAGTTAATTCCGGAGAGATTTTTCTGGATGCCCGTGGCGCATATGGATTGACCGTCATTCAAAAATACAGCCAGAATGGGAACAGTCATAACGGGAATTTATTGATCGATCTGGGATATGCCCTACACTTTTAATGGCTTTGTCCCATTGCGCCGTTAAGCCGTTGCACCATTTATTTATCAAAATTAATCTTTTTGAAATCAGCCAGTTTCAATGCCTCTTTCCTGTATATTTTGTGGGTATGCTTTTCGCCGTCGTCATCACTTATGCGACTCAGACCAAAATAAGCATAGGCTGCGTATTCATTCCCATACTTACCAAATAAAGAAATGTCACTTATCCCGTTATTATAATATAGCTGAGCCAGTTTATTATCATGATACCTTTTTTCCTGAAGGATACCTTTTAGAATGATGAGCTGCGCCTGATAGAATTTATTTCCGTCATCCTCCGGTGAAGCTGATAATAGTTTTTCAGCTTCGTCATATTTCTTCATGAGCAACAGATTTCGTATATATGTGGAAAGAAACAGTACATTTTCCGGATACATCTCATGAAGTATCTTAGAGTAAAATAAACTCTCAGGAAGCTTATTCTCATAGTCTAAATATATCAATGTAAGGAGTGAACCTGATTCAGCTCTTAATACAATAGAGTTTATTGCGGCTGAATGCAATTCTTTTAATCCTGTTTCTATATTTCCGTGCGGAAAGAGCAGAGCCAGTGATTTATACACGGGATATATTTTGGGAAAAGCCTCGCGGTAATAGTTATAAACTCCTGTAAAATAGGATAAATCTGCAGAGACTGAGACAAAATCAAAGGCACGCCTCAAATGTTTGTAAGTACTTATTGTAAGAGGAATTACATCCATAATCAGATCATTATCATCATAAAACGTTAAAAGCATTCCCCTTGCAGACAAATCAGCCAGTAAATATTCTGATTCATACTCCGGGTTAGTATTCATTTCCGATAGCTTGATACATTGACGCATATCTTCCTCAAAGGAATCATGGGAAGGAGATGTATGAAGCATAGGATAATTCTCCCAGTAGGTCATAATTCCTTTCAGAAGGTATACAATCGGATGTCCGGGATATGATTTGATGATCTTTGCGTAAACCTGATGGGCGCTGTCAAACTGCAGATTATAAATATAATCAACCTCTTCCCTGACCAGTTTCAGGGTAGCTGTATCCTGAAGCAGTTGCGCATTTACCGTGGCAGAGATCAAAAGCAATGCAAGTCCCAGGCATTTTATTACTATTTTAAATCTTCCGGTCATTATTAAAAAGAATATCCGACATAAAATTATTAAAATCTTATATAAATAGCTAACCATTTAAGCTAAGTGATAAAGAGACCATTTTAATGGGCCGAGCCCGACGAAGTCAAAAAAAGAATCAAAAAAAATCTTACGGCATTAATCAACTGAAGGTCATTTGTGAGTGATTAAAATAAACTTGACTCGTATTATGTTATTTAGTAATTTTATTATATTATATCCTCCTCGTTTAAGCTACAAATGATCAATATAATTCGATTGTAGAGATTAATAAACCCGATAATAAATGAACTAATCAAATGAAAAGAAAGCTTTTGTATCCTTTTTTGATTATTTTATCGGCCCTTTTGCTAGTCATCGCATACTGTAAAAAGCAAGCAGTAATTCCAGCTGTTACTACTAACAAATATGTTCATGATATCACGGATGCAACTGCTACAGGTGGTGGTACTATTACCAGTGATGGTGGCACCTTATATATAAATGCAGGTGTATGTTGGAATAAAACTCCTGGTCCGACTTTCCAATAAAATCTCCGGTTATTTACAGTTTATTTTACGGGTCAGTCTTACTTATTCTTTCCATGATCATATTTGGAATACAAATGAGAATTAAAAAAAACAATTAGGCGGAAAATCTTTGAATTCAGGATTTATTATCTTATTATATTTTCAAAATGAGCGAACTAATAAATGTCCATGCTTAGAATAAGAAGTTTTAAAATAGAAAAACTCTATCTCGATTGTATTGATGAAGATGGAAATTGCTTCATTATTTATTGGGCAAAAGTGCATTTCTTTTTGATAAGGTTTGTTTATTCCGGGTTGATATTTTGTGATGCAGAAGGATTAATAACTGAAAAATCTACATTAAGAAAGACGAAAAAACCGGCAATTGATGGAACAATAGAATTTAATCATAAATTATTAAAGATTGATGTAAGCATTAAAAGAACTGACGATGCTATTATCAGATCATTATATAAAGAGGGTGAAAAAAATGTATTAATATGGAATTGCCATCATCCAAAGGCTATGGCTGAAATAATATTCAATGGCAACATCTATAAAGGTTTTGGTTATGCGGAAACGCTGTTTTCGCAGATAAAACCGTGGAATCTGCCCATTGATGAACTAAAGTGGGGACGTTTTATATCAGATTCCTGCACTTCGATCTGGATTAGCTGGATGGGACAGTATCCAATAAATAAAATGTTTTCCAATGGCATTGAATATAATGATGCAATTTTTGGGAATGACATTATTATTTTTGGTAATGGTACTTATCAGCTGAAGTTTTCAGATGTTAAACTTATCAGGAAGGGAAAGCTTTCAGCATTATTTTCAAAAATGCCTTTATTAAAAATATTTTTAAATCGCAGGATCTTAAATACAATTGAGATAAAATATAAAGCAAAAACAACCTTTACTAAAAATTCTGCCTTCTTATCAAATGGCTGGTCATTGTTTGAAATTGTAACATGGGGAAAATAAAAGCATTAACGGCTAAGGTTTCTTACGGTTTGCTTTTTGTAGCCGTAATTCCTTTCCTTTTAATTCTCTGGGCAAAGTACACAAGTAATATTGTTAAGCTGCCTCTTCCGGAAAACTTGCTTTTTGGATATATCCTCCTGATTGCAGGCGTATTAATTGCATTCTCAGGTATGTGGAATCTCTGGAGATTGGGTAATGGATTACCTATGAATGCTTTCCCTCCAGACCAATTTGTAAAAAAAGGCATTTATGCTTTTACAAGACATCCCATCTATTCCGGTGCCGTGTTGACAAGTTTTGGATTATCGGTAGTTACCCGGTCGGCTTCAGGTTTCTGGCTGGTAAGTCCGTTATTCACTCTTATGATAGTTGCTTACGTCGTTGGATTCGAAAATGAAAGAACGGAGATTATTTTTGGTGAACAGAATTATAAACCGTTTCTCTCGCTCCCTGTCACTTCCAACATATCACCATTATTTACTGACAGAATATCAACTTATTTTCTTGTTTTTGTTCCATGGCTAATTGTTTATGAGGCCTTCATTTTTACAGGTGTACCAAAGGATGCTATCTGTTCAAACCTCCCTTTTGAGGAACACTTGCCAGTATGGGAATTCTCAGAAGTATTCTATTCATTCATTTACCTGTTTGTGTTACTGGTTCCTTTAATAATAAAAACTAAGGAGCAATTAAGGCGTTTTATAATTGATGTGTGGTTTGCTACAATTATAACGGGTATTATTTACCTGTCATTTCCGTTTATTGTAAGACAAAGAGCTTTCATACCTCACTCCTTTTTGGGTCATCTTATATTATTGGAGCGTTCAATGGACGGCGTAACCGCGGCACTGCCATCGTTTCACGTGATCTGGGCTTTTGTTGCTGCCAGATATTTTAGCATAAGTATTAAACGATTTAAAGCGATATGGTATATTCTTGCAATTTTGATATCTGCGAGTTGTATAACAACCGCCAGTCATTCTTTACCCGATGTTGTTGCAGGCTTTTGTGCTTTCATAATAATTATATACAGACAACAAATCTGGGACTATATACGTCTGCAATCTGAACGTCTTTCAAACAGCTGGCATGAATGGAGATGGGGTCCGGTAAGGATAATTAATCATGGCTTCTATGGAGGAGCTGCCGGATTTGCGGGAACATTACTGGCCGGCTTCTTTCTGGGTCACCAATATGCCATAGCAGGTTTTATTGTAATGATATTTGTTATTATCGGGGCCGGGCTCTGGGCGCAAATAATTGAAGGATCTTCGAAGTTACTAAGACCTTATGGATATTATGGAGGTCTGATCGGAGGAATAGTTGGTTGCGCAGTAGCTTCACTTCTGTTTTTAATAAATATTTATACTTTACTTGGATCATTTGCTATGGCTGCTCCATGGATACAGAGCATAGGACGTCTTCGTTGCCTGGTTCAGGGTTGTTGCCACGGAAAACCTTTAAACAATAATATCGGGATTCGTTTTACCCATCCTAATTCACGTGTAAATAAGATATCAGGGTTAGCTGGAGTTCCACTGCATCCGACACAACTCTATTCAATAGGTACAAATATTATTACAGGCTTAATCCTGGTAAGGTTATTCAATGTTGGAATGTCTTCCTCTTTTATTTTTGGAATATATTTGGTTTTGAACGGATCAGGTCGGTTTGTGGAAGAATCATTTCGGGGAGAAGCTCAAACTCCATATTGGGCAGGAATGCGAATTTATCAGTGGATTGCGATAATCAATATCTTATCTGGAGCTTTTTTTTCAGCTATTAGCAATAGTGGAGTATTATTATTCAAGCCCAATATTCTATCATTATTCCTGGCAACAGGAATGGGTATTCTGGTTACCATTGCATCCGGAGTTGATTTCCCTGAGTCGAACCGACGTTATGCCCGATTAACAAGCAATTAATGATCGCACATTTGATTAACTTTGCACACGATGGATCATCTCATCCACATATTTAAGCTAAGCAAAGAAGAGGCGAAAAAAATTGCTGAATCTCCTGACGAGCCGCATATTCATGATTTTGAAGAACTGATTGTCGGGATGGAAGGCGAGCTGGAGCACTTTATCGATTTTAAATCTGAAAAATTCATCTCACCCTTTGTCAGTTTTGTTACAAAAGGGAAAGTTCATCGCGTAATACCCGTGATTAAAGATGACAAATTCAGTATATGGGTGATAGAGTTTAAAAGTGAGTTTATGCCCGAAACCACTTTTCAACTTTATTCTTATTATCATGACCACGCAAATCTTCAGTTACAGAAAGGCGAGAAATTTAACCGGATGGTTACTTTGTGTGAAATGATGCATAGTGAAGCTCAGGAAAACACCCCTGATTTTGCGGTTATAAGACTTTTGCTGAGTACTTTATTCACTATGATTGAATCAGAAAGAAAAAAGATCCAATATGATGAGAAGCGACTTTACAGTACGCAAAACATAACCTTTAAAAATTTTTTAAAAATTCTCGAAGAAAATTTCAGGAGGCCGGAAGGCGTAGAGTTTTACGCTGAGAAATTGTTTATGTCAGCCCGAAACCTGAATTTAATCTGTCACAATATCTTGCAAAAAAGCGTTTCAGAAATTCTTGAAACAAGAAAACTCATAGAAGCTAAAAATCTTTTGATTTCCACTGACAAGACAGTATCTGAAATAGGTTTTGAACTGGGTTTCAATGAAAAGGCATACTTTACCACCGTATTTAAAAAGAAATCAGGACAAACTCCTACCGAGTTTCGTCAGGAAATGAGCAAGCTGATTTCCTGAAATCACAACATTTTTACCGAAAACTATTACCTGTTGCCCTTTAAAGAGGTGCATCTTTGCATCATCAAATTATTGAAACTAATTATCACAATTAAAAAGTTAAAATGGAAACAGCAGCAGAACCAATCAAAATTAAATGGGGCATTGACCCTGTTCACAGTGAAATTGCTTTCAAAGTAAAACATCTTATGATTACCAATGTAAAAGGCGAGTTCAAAGAATTTGATGCCAGCATTTACACGACAGGTGAAGATTTTATGACTTCCGAAATAGATTTCTGGATTAACCCTGCATCAGTTGATACCGGAGATGCAAAACGTGATGAACATTTGAAAAGTCCGGATTTCTTTGATGCCGAAAACTTTAAGCAAATATCATTTACAGGCAACACTTATGAGAAAGTTGATAATGATGGTAGTTATATATTATATGGAGATCTCACCATCAAAGGCATTAAAAAACAAGTTAAGCTGGATGTCGAATTTGGCGGTGTGATGAAAGATCCCTGGGGAAATGAGAAGGCCGGATTCTCTGTAAACGGTAAAATTAACCGTAAAGACTGGGGATTGAACTGGAATGCAGCATTGGAAGCAGGAGGTGTACTTGTGAGTGATGATGTATTTATAAGTTGTGAGCTTCAGCTTGTAAAACAATCGTAAAAAGATAAAGGAATAAAAATAAGTTTTGCAACTATTATCAATTAATATATTAACTGGTGCAATAATGAGACTGAATGAAATAAATAAAGTAACAGGATCATATAACAGCAGAGAGAAAATGCCTGTACTGTTTCTCGGACATGGCAGCCCAATGAATGCTATTGAAGAAAATGTGTTCGTAACAGGTTGGCGTAATATCGGGAAAACTCTGCCAAAGCCGAATGCAATTCTGTGTGTATCGGCACATTGGGAAACAAGAGGAACCTGCGTTACCGCAATGGATAAACCCATGACAATTCATGACTTTGGCGGATTCCCTGAGGCATTGTATGAAGTTGAATACCCGGCGCCCGGGAGCCCTGACCTCGCTAAGGAAACTAAAAGCATTATAAAAAAAACCGCGGTTGTCCTGGATGATAAATGGGGACTTGATCATGGTAGCTGGAGTGTGATAAAAAATCTTTATCCTGAAGCTGATGTTCCCGTTATTCAATTGAGTCTAGATTATTATCAATCGCCACAATATCATTATGAACTGGCTAAGGAGCTTTCATCGCTTCGTAAAAAGGGAGTGTTGATTATAGGAAGCGGGAATATAGTTCATAATTTAGGTCTGGTTAACTGGGGAAAAATTGACGAACCCGGATTTGGATACGACTGGGCAGTTGAAGCGAATGAAAAAATTAAGAAATGTATTCTTTCAAACGATCACAAAACTCTGATTGATTACAAATCGCAAGGCAGGGAATTAAACCTAGCGATTCCTACTCCTGACCATTTTCTTCCATTGCTTTATTCTTTGGCTTTAAAGGAAGAAAATGAAATAGTAGATGTTTTTAACGACATGGCGGTTGGCGGTTCATTAAGCATGACATCCATAAAAATCGGGAAAGACTGATTTCGGTTTCGGACATGATTCAAATCTCCCGGTAATGGATGAAGTTTGTGATATCGCTTTTTTTACTTAACCTGTTGAAAGCGGGCATTCAAATGTAAAATTGATATGAGCCTTGCTAATTTCAGATTTTATGAAGAACTAAATGATTTTCTGCCTCCGGAGAAGAGAAAAAAGCTTTTTTCATATTCATTTAACGGCAATCCTTCAGTTAAAGATGCTATAGAGGCAATAGGGGTACCGCATGTTGAAGTTGACCTGATCCTGGTGAATAGCCTGCCGATAGATTTTTCCTATAAGCTTAAGAATGCAGATTCCGTATCCGTTTATCCGGTTTTTGAAAATTTAAACATCGCCTCTGTCGCACATTTAAGGGAAAAACCTTTGCGCGATTTGAAGTTTGTAGCTGATGTTCACCTGGGAAAACTCACCAGATACCTGCGATTATGTGGCTTTGATACGTATTACCGTACAGACTTTAACGATCAGGAAATCATAAATCTCGCATTATCGGACAAAAGAGTTATCCTGACGAGGGACATAGAACTGCTTAAGAATAAAAAAGTGACCCATGGTTACTGGATAAGATCGGTATATCCTAATGAGCAATTAAAGGATGTGCTTCTCCGTTTTGATTTAAAGAACCAGATCACGCTTTTTACACGTTGTATGGAATGCAATGGACTACTAAAGGATGTTGCAAAAAAGGAAATTTTGAACCATTTATTACCTAAAACCCGGCAATATTATCGGAAATTTAAAAAGTGCAATGACTGTAACCGGATTTACTGGAATGGCTCGCATTACCAGAATATGAAAAGACATATTAAAGCATTGATGCTAAAACCCCTAAAGAGTCTGGAATTCTTTAGGGGCTGATAAGTATATCAGGTGCAAACCTGATAGCTTCGATTCGATTTTTAGAGCAGACGGCAATGCAGTTACACAGCTACCGGCATTGAAAGGATGATAGGCTCCTTAACTGTGTGCCGGTCTTTCGCGTCCTGGATTTTTGGATCATTCATGATAGCTCCAAGCTTTTCGATGTCTGTTACTTCCAAAACCATTACCACAGATTTAGGATCATCCTGATCCTGAAACGTTTTAAAGCTTGATACNNAAAATCACCTACTTTGTGTCGAACTACTACTGTTGGCATAATTACTTTTTTTAGTTATTAATTTATTTGACTAATTCTAATCATTAAGACAACTTTCTTAATTTTTTGGTTATTAGATAATATCTTAACACAGAAATAGTATAAAAGTTCGCAAGTTGCAGTGTTGTTTCTATATAACCGGTAACTACTGTGTTTATGAACAAAGTCTTTAATAATACTGTTGTCCATTGCTTAATCAAAGCTATTTAGTACTACTTCTTTAAATCGTAAACCCCACAGATCATTGATCTTGCGGGGTTTCTCTTTCTAGAAAGTGATGGGATTATTGACGATTTTTGTCACGAACACGTTAATGGCTAGAGACAAACGCAAAATGTTCTATGATATAGAGCTAAACCATCTATTATAACAACTTATTGTCTATTATTTTTAATAGTGTATTTTTTAGAATTACCTTTTTTGTCACATAATAAAAATATTTTATATATCGCTTAGGTTTTAATTTAATTCCTAAAAATCAAAATGCTGGGGCAAATAAAAAATATATTTACTACTGGTGTATATGTATATTTTGATAAAGTAGTTTTCGGGTATGCTTTCTATATTTTAGTAAGCTACTTTCAATTCATTTCAATTCTTGTGGTTACTGATAAAAATGCTATTATTTTTTTACGTTTAAATAAACAGCGAGGACACCAGCAGCTGCACCTATCAACGTAGATGTCATATTTTTTAGTACTTGTGCGCTTTGATCCGAAAATCCATTGATGATCCAGAAAATCAATGCAATTATAAGACTAATAAAATACAGATAGGCAGCGAAGATTGGTAGACGATCCAGAAAAGGGACCGTGTTTTGCTCATTCGACATTTGAGGCAATCCCATCCATTTTTTTATACTCCTGGAGTTTGGATTCGAAACTTGATTACCACTTGTGAATTGAGCAATTCCAAATAGTGCTCCAAAATTGGTAGCAAGTACAGCGCCTATGCCTGTGATTGTCTGTGTGACTAGTTCAGGAATCTTTGGACCAGTTGGACTTAAGATGCTGGCTACTCCCGCCCAAATAATTCCTCCAATATATGCAAAAGCAGCAAAACCGACAATTAATAAAATAAGAGGTCTTAAATTTTTCATTTTATTAAAATTTTAATAGTTTGACTTTGACTGATACTTCTAATAGTACTGACGAAGTTACTAAACCACAACCCTTTTGTCAAGAAAATCTTTAAGTTTATTATAGTATTGAATTTTTTACTCGTTAATATCGTTTTTAATAATGTTGACTTTGATTGAAGCTCTTCGCAGCAAGCTACGAAGAATCTTCGATCCCCTAATGTAAATTCTTAATGCTCGCTGACTCCGCAGCAAGCAACGGANNGAGAGCTCGGCGAAGCCAATGCCCTCGCGGGGATTCAAACAAGCTGTAATTTTGATATGGGTTTAATGGCCATTGGTTAAATGTTAGAAAAGGTTGTGAATGTTAAATTTATAGTACGTAAATGATTAGTGAATGCTTTAAAATTGTTCATATTATCTAATTGGGATTAATTATTATGAACCATTAGTGATGCGTTAATATTTCGTTGAAATTAAATAAGTTAAGTTGTTCTTTGACATTTTGTTTGATTTGTATTTTGGTAAGTAGCTCATTTATTGGAGTTTTGGCAAATACAGAAATACCTAAAATCTGCATCATTTCGTAGACCGAATAGGGGCTTCGAAGTTGATATTTGAGGTAAGCCACCACCAAGTAGGTGCAAACAGCTACCCAAATATGGATTTTTACAGCATTTTCAGAGTGACCCCAAATAGTTTTTATCTGCAAATTCTGCTTAATCCACTTGAAAAATAACTCGACCTGCCAACGATTTTTGTAGAGTGCCGCTACTTCCAATGCTTCCACTTCAAAGTTATTGGTTAAGAAAACAAGAGTAATATCCTTTTCACTGTCGTAATATTTTATTCTTCGAAGCTTCTCAGGGTATTGTTTCTTGCTTTTGTATATCACCAACTTGATGGTTTGGTCGCAACGTAAACCGATGCTTTTATCTACTTTCCGGGATTCTATGACTTTAAACCGAAAATTATCCTTGGCTCGAACCACGAAGAATGAATTTACTTCATTCAATGTGTATAGACGTCTGAAATCAACATAAGCCTTGTCCATAACGTAGATAGCATTGGGTATGATTTCAATTTCATCAAGAGCATTTACATCGTGATACTTCCCATCGGATATGTATATAAAGGTCGGTATGTTGCCTCGCAAGTCTAAGAGCGTATGAACTTTGATAGCTCC
>PLML01000008.1 GCA_003141525.1 Bacteroidales bacterium | reverse complement strand
AATCATGATTGTTTACTTTTGTATTTTGTCTTTTATTATACATGCTTTCTCTTCCAAACATGCAGAAAGATGAAGCTTATAATCAGTACAGCTGGTACAAATGCAACAAATCTTAATGTATGCTCACCCCCTGTTAGCTGAGCTGCAGCCCATGCTGCTGCTTCCTTTGTGCCTGCAAGTGCTGATTTGAGCGCTTCAACTGTTTGACCGGCAGGGACTGCTGCAAAGGTCTGTGCATCAAATATTGCTCCGAGAACAGGTTGGGCAACAGCACCGCCAAGAAAGCCGATACCGCCCATAATTGCAAGACCAAGAGCACCGCTCTGAGGAATATTCTCCGATACAAATCCCAGCATAGACGGCCAGAAAAATGCCACTCCCAATGCGAATATTCCTGCCGAGGCAAATACCATTGCTCCGCTGGTATAACCCATTAGAATGCATCCTATAAAAGCCAAAATAGAAGATGTAAGCAGTACCAAAGTTGATTTGAGATTATGTATCAGGGTTCCTCCGAATTGCCTGGCAAGGGCCATTATACCAGATATCCAGACAAGGAGAAGAATAGGATTATGGGATACATTTGCCAGTAAAGCTGCGATCCATTGATTCGTTCCTAATTCTGTTCCGGCCGTCAGTATCATACAGGAAGCCATAAAAATGAATAATGGACTTACACATGCTTTTAACATGTCTTTATAGCTAAATCCGGAGACAACCCGTTCTGTTTGCGGAAACTCCTTATTAAGAAACATATACCCATAGGTAAACGTGGGCAGCAGCATTATTCCCATTGCATAACGCCAGTCTAAAAGTCCGATTTTGTTAAAAAGAAAGACTATCAGCCCGCCGATCACTATTCCCGTAGGGAACCATGCATGAAAACGGTTAAGCCGGCGTGTTTTCTGATCTGTGTACATGCTAGTTATCAGGGGATTACAGGCAGCCTCAACGCTACCATTAGCTATGCCTACCAGTAATGTGGAGATGAACAGTGACCAGAAGCCTGTTGCTATAATAGTAAGAATTATTCCTGCAACATGACAAAAGAAAGCAACTGAAATAATCCTTCCGATACCTATAATATCTACCAGTGGACCACCAAAAACCATAGCCAGGGTAAAACCCCAGAATGCGGTTCCCACAATCCATCCCACCTCGGTATGGGTAAGATTGAATTCAGTTGCCCATGCCTGTACAAATGAACCCCTTGTAGCAAAGGCTAATGCTGTAACGACTAATGCAACACAACTTGCATTGAACAATTGAGTTTTCTTAATAGTCTCCATTTTTAGATTGTGGGTTTTAAATTAGTTTTAGAGTTATGGAACTTTGTACTTGATTTATTTTTTTTCAAAAGCTGCATCAAAAGCAATATTTGAAGAAGGAAAATCAACTTTACGAACAAATTCACATGCCTCTTTTGCACCAAACTCCCTATCCATTTCGCCATCTTCCCATTCAACAGATAACGGGCCCTTATAATTGATCCTGTTAAGTGTTCTTATAATCTGTTCAAAATCAATACTACCATGACCAAGACTCCTGAAATCCCAGTAGCGACCAGGTGTTCCGAAATCAGTATGACCTCCAAAAACTCCTGCTTCTGTGGGTACTTTTGACCAGCCAACATCTTTCATGTGCACATGGAAAATTTTATCAGCGAATGTGGAAATAAACTTCACATAATCTACACCCTGGTAACCGAAGTGAGAGGGGTCAAAATTAAATCCAAAATTTGGATGGTTTTGAACTGCCTTTATGGTTCTTTGTGCTGAGATTATATCAAACGCAATTTCAGTCGGATGGGCCTCAAGTGCAAAGTAAATGCCAAGTTCTTGAAATTTGTCAAGAATTGGTATCCATCTTGATGCGAAGTCTTCATATCCCTTGTCTATCATGGCTTGAGTAACTGGAGGAAAAGAGTAGAGCAATGGCCAGATTGAACTTCCCGTAAAACCTGTGACTGTATTGACGCCTATCATTTTAGCCGCCTCAGCTGTCCCGACAATTTCATTGGCTGCCCTTTTATGAATGCCTTCAGGATTTCCATCGCCCCATATATAGTCTGGTAGAATACTCTTATGCCTTTCATCAATACGATCGCAAACTGCCTGACCAACAAGATGATTCGCTAATGCAAATACTTTAAGTCCGTATTTAGAAAGAGTCTCTTTCTTTTTACGGCAGTATGCTTCGTCTGCCTTATTCACCTCAAAATGATCGCCCCAGCAGGCTATTTCCAAACCGTCATAACCAAATGATTTGGCTTTCTGGCATAATGTTTCAAATGGCATATCTGCCCATTGGCCCGTAAAAAGTGTAACTGGTCTGCCCATGATATATGTTTTTATTATTAATAATGTGGTATTAGTTTTAAATCCGCAATCCGCAATTCTCTAACAAGTATAAAAAACATTCTCCTGAAAAGCAATTAAAATTTCCTGTTAAACTTTCATTTGCAAAATAGTTTTTTTTCATAATTCCATATCGGATAAATATAGATCAGAAGGTCAGATATTTTGGTTGATGCTAATATAAGAAAATCCTTTGCTTCAGTCTCCGGATTTTAGTGGAATTTGCTTACTTTGTATGATATTCAACAACATAATAAAATGACAAATATCTCAGATATTCTGCTGGATCGCAGAACAATACGGAAATATTCCTCCGAACCTGTTGATGATAAGATTCTTAATGATTTGCTGATAATGGTTTTATCTTTTAAACTTTATATTGAATTCATGTTAATTTAAGGCCGCTATTCTAAAACTCCATGCCATTTTGCATGGGCGTTTCGATTCGTCCTGTAATTCCGTTGGAAGTATAATTTCCAAACCTGTTTTCTTATTATACTTCCATTCCAAAGGCTTCGCCCAGCCCAACATGTATATTTCGGAGCCTTGTTTAGGCTCTACTGTTTTTAGTTTGAGCCGTTGACCTGGCCAACCACGGCTGATGGCATAAATGGTTTGTTTGTCCTTAGTGCGGGTATAGCGGACAGTATCACCCTCTTTCCAAAGTTCGCCAGAGCGCGGACGAGTAGCGTAAATGGCTTCACCATTGACTTTTAGCCAGGACCCCGTCTCTTTAATTGCCTGAATCACCTCCGGGTCGAAGCGACCGGTGGCATCGGGGCCGATACCCAACATGAAGTTACCTCCTTTTGCAACTATATCGGTCAGGCTATTGATAATCCAGGCAACGCCTTTGAAATCATCGTTTTTAACATACGAAAAAGATTTGCCATAGGGGTAAATTACAAACCATGGCATATCGGTGTTCTCCCGATTACCGGGAATATACCCCTCAGGGGTATAATAGTCGCCATAATTTCCAATTCCCCGCGCACGGAACATAACTTCTGGCTGTATTTTACGGAAATCTTTCATTTCCTGGCGCATCTGTGGCCAGACTTTCTTACCCAACCACTGATCGAGGCATATCATATCAATATTGCCATAATTTGTAAGCAGTTGAGTAAGTTGTTCCCGGTGATAGGCCATCATTCGAGCCTCCTCTTCGGGAGTCGGGTCTGGTACAATGATGTATGGTTCACGAACCGCATTTCCGTAAAGTTCCGGATGTTCTTTAACATCAGGTATCTGCAACGGGTGATAGTTGTAGGGCCTGAAATCGGCGTTGTACCAATCCGGATGCGAGTAATAAAGATCTATTTTTAGTCCGTACTTATGGGCGGCATCACAAAGTTCTTTAATTACATCGCGGTGAAATGGTGTTTCCATTATGCTGTAAGCAAGATCGCAATCTTCCAGGACAGGTCCTCCAGGTGCAATCCAATTGACCCTCTTTTTAACCCGTGCTTTGGTGTCAAACATAGAGAAGCCTTCGTGGTGCATAGTAGTGATGGCGAACATTTTAATACCATTGTCACTGAACAGCTTCATCCATTCCCCGGCATTAAAACCAGTTGGGTTCCATGTCTTATAAAGTTCCTGGTAGGCTTGTTTCTTCTCATATGAGAGCTTAAGAAATGGCCACGATTCACTACCTTGCTCCGTGATTGAGTACAATCCCCAATGGATACGTACCCCAAACTTTATATCACGGAATGCCTCAATGGTAGCTGACGAAGGATGGTGATAGTCGGCGTCAATATTATCTTCGATCCAATCTTTAACACAGAGGTAATGAACGTCATTCTTAGGCAAAGTGTAGTTCATTGCAGGAACGGACTCTTGTGCAAAAGTAAATGTATTGACTGCTACAAGAAAAATAATGGATAAAGCTGTCATTTTCATCATTTTGCAATTTAAAATTGTTAACATATTTTTAATGAATTCACTTAACCAGGTTCTTTTCATCTTGATCGACATAGACCTGCAATTCTTTGTCACTTACGAGTGGACCCGTTAAAAAAAGAACGATAGCTAATCCAATGAGGGAAATAAGTCCATATCCTATAAAAACCGCGTTATAGGCTCTCGCATAATTAAAATGAGCTGACAGGTTTTTTATTGCTACCCCTGATACTGATTGAAAAATTACACCGCCTAAGCCAGCTCCAACACTTGCAACACCCCATACTGAAGCAGTAGCGCTTTTAGGTACGACATCTGCCGGAAATGCCATAGTATTAGCTGTATAGGCAGCATACCCAAAACCTGCAATAGCCAGTATAATGAGTGCACCTGTAGGGCCGCTTATGATTAATGGTCCCAATAACAGGGATAATGCCATAATTAACCCAAAAATACCAACAGATATTTTCCGCGCCCTGGGGATTTCTATTCCTTTTCTTATTATAAATTGAGTGAACAAACCACCTAAAATATTTCCAAAATCAGCAACAATAAAAGGGAACATGGCAAACCATCCTATCTTAGCCAGGTTCCATCCATATACATCGGCAAGATATCTGCCGATCCAAAAAGTAATGAAATACCAAACCGGATCCATGAAAACCTTTGACAAAGTGAGACCAGAAACAAATCTATTCTTTAACAATTTTAAAGGAGGAATAATTCTTGCTTTTGCCTCTTTGACAACCTTTCCGGGGGTATAATAAATAAACCAGAATAAGGCCAGCCATAAATACCCCATCACTCCAACAACCAGGAATGTAGCCTTCCATCCATAGGTGGTTCCCAGCCAGGCAATTAATGGAGGAGCAACAACAGCTCCGACAGAAGCGCCACTGTTAAAAATTCCTGAGGCAGTTGAACGTTCATCGGGAGGGAACCATTCTGAGGTGAGTTTTATTGCCGCAGGCCAGTTTCCTGCTTCGCCAATTCCTAATAAAAACCGAAAAAATCCAAATTGAAAAGGAGACATTGCAAGAGCATGAAGTATTCCTGCTGTTGTCCAAAACCCCATAGTTAATGAATAACCAATACGTGTGCCCAGTTTATCAATAGCAAAGCCTGAAAAGGCATTGGAAATCATATAAGCTATGAAAAACGCCGATGCTATATAACCAAATGTGTCATCAGGGATAATTCCCCTTAAATATCCATTAGCAGTCAGGTAAGTAAATGATAATCTGTGCAAATAATTTAATACAGTTGCAACAAAGGCAAAAGATATCATTACCCAGCGCATTCCTGAGGACCCGCTTCGCACTATTAAGCTTTCACTCCCTGAATTTTTTCTCATTAATTATTCCTGTCAGCTAAATCATCTTTAAACCCAGGTTTTTCAATTCCTTAGGTCATGATTAATCTATTGACTATTTTTCTAAGAGGTACAGTTTTTTTGTAAAACTAAACCCCCTTTTTTTATCAATTTCCCTTCTGCTGCGATCCTGATAATCTGTAAGTTCTTCCATACCAAATTTTTTAGCCAGCAAACGGGCTGATATACCCGGTTTTTTTGCTCTTAATATGAACCATTGTTCCCGTGGCATGCTTAGTTCTTTTTCGACTTCTTCACCATGGGCGTTTATCAGTTTATCCAGTTTCCCCATATTAAAATTTTCATGATAAATTCCACGATCCAGATCAAGTGTGATCCTGGCTATAGTTATGTCATCGCTTTTCTCATCAAGAATCCTTTTGCCTGTAATATCATAAACCTGACAATCTTTAGTGTATGTGCTTGTAACAATATAATAGTGATGCAACAATGCATATGCCTGCAACTGTGAACCTGCCGAGTAGGCACTTACCCAGAGAACCATTTCGGCACCTTTTTCTCTCAAAGCTTGCCATATTTCCGGGAAGTTAGCGTCAAAACAAATTGCAATGCCTATCCTTCCGAAGTCTGTGTCATAAACCATCTCAGAATTTGTCCCGGGGGTAACCGGGGGGGTCAGATCAAACTCGCTCCAGTAAGGATATACTTTATCATGGACCAACACTACTTTGCC
This sequence comes from Bacteroidales bacterium, assembly GCA_003141525.1. Taxonomy (GTDB): domain Bacteria; phylum Bacteroidota; class Bacteroidia; order Bacteroidales; family VadinHA17; genus LD21. The sequence continues at coordinate 22,890 of PLML01000008.1, read as the reverse complement.
TTCACGGTCAATTAATACCGCACTATTGTATCGAAATTTACCATCCGTCCGATCGATCGGTGAAAGGATATACGTGTTGTTCTTTTTAGCCAGTTTAGATAATGCAGTTATTGTTTCTCCTTCAATCGTTTCTGGTTTTGACTGCCCCCGCCATGTTTCAGGCAAAACAATTATATCAGTACCTTTTGCGCCTTCCTCATCGACAATTTTTTCAATTTTGACTAAATCCTCATTGTTAAAACACAGGCTTACAACCCTAACCGGGCGACCGGTTTTTTCCGATGCGTTCAATTTGAACACAATTAAAAACAAAAAGCTGAATAATAATAACCCTGATAACAGGTGTTGTACTGATTTTAAATTTTTCATTTTCATCCTCCTTTTATATAAATGAAATTATGAATTTATTTGCTTACTTCAAATTTTAAAATTGATACTTTTGGTTAGTCTTATATTTTACATTAAAACGAGTATTTATAAGGTCCGGTCATTTTCAGCACTTTCGTAATAATCGAAATGATGGCCTAGTTTTTCCATGACCGGAAGGGTAATCCGGTCCAGTTCGGCTTTTATTTCTTTACTTAAAGGACCATTAACTGCTTTCACATTTGCATTCAATTCGCTGACATTTCTGGAACCTACAAGCGTACAGGTGATTGCAGGGTTTGCCAAAATCCATTTAATGGCAATTTCGGCCATGGAAAAACCTGATTCTTTACAGATCATTCGTATACCTTTTAAAGCGATATTGGTCTCTTCTTCTGCTCCTTCTTCTCCATGCCTGCATTCTACTGTTCTTTTACTATTAAAGTGGCGTGTACGCCGTTGCCAAACCGGAATATCCTCCATTGTAGCGTAAATGTCTGCAAGTATGCCCTGTAATAAAGCCATGTAACCGATTACCCCAATTCCGTTTTCTTCACATAAAGATAAAGTATCATATTCAACTGCCCTGCAAAGAAGGTTATAAGGAAGTTCATTCACTGCAATTTCTTCAAGATGCAATTTTTTAAGCTGGTTGCGGCTAAAATTACTGACGCCGAAATTTCGTATTTTCCCCTGTTGCTTTAATACCAGGAGTGTCTCGATGGCATCACTTATTTCAGGAGGATTTTTAATGATATAAATATCATTCGTAAAATGCCTGATTGAATGAGGATGTAATGGCCAATGCACCATGTATAAATCAATAAAATCGGTTTGAAGGCGTCTCAACGAAGCCTCACAATGTTCAACCAATGTTTCTTTATAACAATTTGACGGACTGACCTTGGAACCGATCAATAACCGGTCCCTTGGAATTCCAATAATTGCTTCACCTAACGAAGATTCACTCCTTCCTTCATTGTATACTTCCGCTGTATCAAAATAATTGATCCCCAGATCGACTGATGCATGAACCACATTGGTCACATCTTTTTGATTTTGGTCTCCCCAGTAATCTCCCCCACCAAAAGCCCAACAACCGGTTCCAAGAACAGATAATTCCAGTCCGGAATTTTTACATATTCTTTTTTCCATTTTCATGAAATATTGTTGTTTTTATTTAATAATGTCAAAATCAGAAAGGTTTTTCTTTTGCATTGAAGCTCTTATCATAGTTTTATTTTATCATTTTTGAATATTCGTTTCAAACCCATGATTATATTAGTTGTCTTTAACAATTATTAGAAGTAATTTCATTTGATTACTGTAAAGTTACCCTTTGTGGATGCTTTATCGTAATTTAGTTTTGCCATAACTACTAACCTGAATTTTGCACTAATTTATCATTCTTACTCTGACCCTGCAATAAAATAATATATATAACTATTTATTATTACTAATTGTACGGCGCTACAAAGGAAGGATAGTTGTGTGTTTGAGGTATGGTTTAAATGAATTCAGGCAGAAAGTTTTTAGTGGAATTTGTTTACTTTGCAGGATATTCTACAACCTGTAACATAAAAAGTATGACAGACATTTCAAATATTTTACTTGGTCGCAGGACAATACGGAAATATTCATCAAAAACTGTTGATGATAAGCTTCTTTATGAACTGCTGATGATGGGTTGCCGGACTTCTACGACGGGGAACATGCAGGTTTACAGTATTATCATAACCAGGGATGGAAAAAAGAAAAATGATCTCGCTCCCTTACATTTTAATCAAGGTATGATTACTGAAGCCCCTGTTGTTCTTACTTTCTGTGCAGATTTCAACAGATTTAACAGGTGGTGTCAAATGAGAAAAGCGGAGCCCGGGTACGACAATTTCCTCTCATTCATGACAGGTGCTATTGATGCGTTACTCGTTGCACAAACTGTATGCATAGCAGCTGAGTCAAAAGGCCTCGGAATCTGCTATCTTGGAACGACAACCTATAACGCTAATAAGATCATTGACTTATTGAAACTTCCCAAAGGAGTTGTTCCTGTTACAACAGTCACGATCGGATGGCCTTCTGAAAAACCTGAACAGCCAGACAGGCTCCCACTGGAAGCTGTAATTCATAAAGAGACTTATTGTGATTACTCCGGACAGGATATTAAAAGATACTATAAAGCGAAAGAGGAAAGGAAAGATTCACAACAATTTGTACTTGAAAATAATAAAGAGACTCTTGCACAGGTATTTACCGACGTCAGATATAAGAAAGAAGATAATATTTATTTCTCAAAAATTCTGCTGCAGGTATTGAAGGATCAGGGATTTATGGACCAATAAACTGTCATGCAGTCGTGCAAGTTAGAAGGTCCCTGCAACCTGCATCCTGCACTTCTTAGTTTTCTCTACTTTTGTCTTTTATCTTTTATTCTTTTCTGAAACTATGATTCACACTTGCCTGTTGGGCAGGTGTAATTACCAGTTCATTTATACAGACATGGTCGGGAAGAGTTGCACAGTAATATATTACGTCCGCAATATCGTCTGCGGTAAGAGCATTTATCCCTTTATATACATTTTTAGCCTTTTGTTCATCTCCCTTGAAACGAACCAGTGAAAATTCCGTTTCTGCCATTCCGGGTGATATGAGAGTTACCTTTATATTGTTCTTCAGCATGTCTATACGCATGGATTTTGAAAGAGCATCAACCGCAAATTTAGAAGCACAATAGACATTCCCGTTTTCATAGGTCTCTTTTCCGGCAATTGAACCAATATTAAAAATATGGCCTTTGTTCCTGGCAATCATGAGCGGAGCAACTGCTCTTGTGACATACAGCAGCCCCTTTACATTTGTGTCGATCATCCTGTCCCAGTCATCAGTGTTCCCGTTCTGGATATGATCAAGGCCGACAGCCAGTCCGGCGTTGTTTACGAGTATGTCAATCTTTTTCCACTCTTCCGTAAGGCTTCCGATAACTGATTCAACTTCATCCTTTTTTCTGACATCAAAATTTAGTGGAAGAATTTTTATCTTTCCAAAAGCAATAAGTTCTTTTTCAAGCACATCAAGTAACTCTTTTCTTCTTCCGTTTATTATTATGTTATATCCATTTTCAGCAAATCTCAAAGCAGTCGCCTTTCCGAAACCCGTTGTTGCGCCAGTGATCATTATGGTTTTATTCATCTTTTTCCTTTTCTATTTAGTTATGTAAAAATAGAAATAAATATTCTTATCCATGAAATTGTACCTCCCAATTCTCTGCATTTCTTAACCCTTTCCCATCCCTTCACTTAAACAATAAGGGAAGGGTGAAAACACTAATATACAATAAGTTACGCCCCTTACCTTAAACCTAAGGGAAGGGGATGGAGGATGGGTTTATAAGAATCAGAGAGAGATAAGGTGCTGAAAAACAGGAGCAGGAGAGTCTTGAGGCCATTTTTAAAATAATTCTATCTTTGGGTTTTAAAAAATAATGGGAAATCAGCCTGCAAATTTGAATGAGGGTAAAAAAGCTGCCGTTAAGTCGATGTTTGATTCTATTGCCTGGAGGTATGATTTTCTTAATCATTTTCTCTCTTTTAATTTTGATCGCCTCTGGCGTCGGAGAGCAATTAAGCTAATTTCAAAATCCTATAAATCACCTAAAATCCTGGATGTTGCCACAGGCACTGGCGATTTCGCATTAGAAGCAATGAAGCTTAATCCTTCGAAGATTTCAGGAATTGATATATCATGCAAAATGCTTGAGATCGGGAGAAAAAAAGTCGAAAAAAAAGGCTTTTCCGGCAAGATAGATCTTATATACGGTGATTCGGAGAAAATTCCTTTTGATGACAATATTTTTGATGTCGCAATGGTAGCGTTCGGAGTCAGAAATTTTTCCGATCCGATTAAAGGTCTTCTTGAAATGCAAAGGGTAATACGGAGGGGGGGCATGATTATGGTGCTTGAATTCTCAAAGCCTTCCGGATTCCCGTTTAAACCAATTTACAATTTCTATTTCAGAAATATTCTTCCTCTTTTTGGAAGACTTTTTTCCAAAGATAAAGCTGCTTACAGCTATTTGCCTGATTCAGTTATGAAATTTCCTGATAATGAGGAGTTCCTGCAATTACTTGTCCGGGCAGGATGCTCCGATACACGCCAGATAAAATTGACCGGAGGTGTGGCAAGTATTTATACCGGCATCAAATTATCAATGCAATAATTAGAATTCAAACGAGTTTATTATCTTGTAACACTTAATCAAAAATTTTACTGAGGGTTGAAACAAAAAGCCGCATCCATAGTTTTATTTATCATTTTTCTTCTGAGCAATCTAATTTTGTACGGACAGAAGCAAAAACCTAAAAACGAATCATGGTATGATGAAAAGCTTCTTCATTTTGGATTCAGCCTGGGGTTTAATACAATGGATTTCAATATAACTCCTTCACAAAAATATCTGCAATTAAATAATCTTTACCCTGAAGTTAGCAAACTCAATCCTGGCATCAACATCCAGATTGTCACAGATCTGAGACCAGCTAATCATCTGGATATAAGATTTCTTCCCGGTGTATCTTTTGGTCAGAGAGTTATCATGTATTATAAAAATCAAGTGCTTGTTAATAGTCAGCAGAGTCTCGAATCTTCATTTCTTGAATTCCCGCTTCTGCTTAAATATAAAGGAAACAGACTAAATAACGTCAGACCTTATGTGATCGGCGGGTTCAATTTCCGGTATGACCTGGCTGGCAAGAAAGAATTTGATGATGCAAAACCAATCTATATCAGGATTAAGAGACCCGATCTTTATTATGAACTGGGAGCAGGTATGGATTTTTACCTGGTATACTTTAAGCTTTCTATTGAGCTGAAAATGTCTAATGGCCTGGGCAATGTTCTGGTTAAAGAGGCTGCTCCGGGGCATCCCGAATACGAGAATGCCATTGAAAAACTAAAGTCCCAGATTTGGATTCTTGCATTTCATTTCGAATAGAAATGGGTAAACAGGTTCAGATCAATCTTACACCTGCTGCGGCGGCCGATGAAACATCGATAAAAAAGATTGCGGCGTCTCTTGCCGGAGTAGACCTGGCGGCTGTTTCTGTTTTGAGAATTATTAAACGGTCGGTAGATGCAAGAAAGAAAAATATCCGCGTTAATCTAATTGTTGAAGTCTTTTCAGGAGAAGATTCTGCAATCCCGGCAATCGAACCTTTCACTCCTGTTGATGTTTCACTCAGGCAAGAGGTTATAATAGTTGGTGCCGGACCGGCAGGCCTGTTTGCAGCCCTTCGTTTAATTGAGCTGGGTCTGCGTCCCGTAATTATTGAAAGAGGGCGAGATGTTTCATCCAGGAAAAAAGATATTGCACGGATAAGCCGGGAACAGGTTGTTGACCCGGATAGCAACTATTGTTTTGGTGAAGGAGGTGCAGGTACCTATTCTGACGGGAAACTCTATACGAGATCTAAAAAAAGAGGAGACAATGCAAGAGTTCTGGAATTGCTATACCTTCATGGGGCAAATGAGAATATTTTGTATGAGGCTCATCCTCATCTTGGGACTGATAAATTACCAGGCATTATCAGTTGTATCAGGAAATCAATACTCGATGCAGGTGGCCAATTCATTTTAGAAAAGAAAGTTTCTGATTTTCTGATAGAGGGCGATGCAATTAAAGGCGTCATTACATCGGATAATGAACACTTCAAATCGCCGTTCGTGATTCTGGCAACAGGTCATTCCGCAAGGGATATTTATGATATTTGCAAAATGAGAGGAGTAGAGCTTGAGATGAAGCCGTTCGCCATGGGAGTCAGGGTGGAGCATCCTCAGGAATTAANNATCATATAGTCTTGCCAAACAGATAGATGGGAGAGGGGTCTATTCTTTTTGTATGTGCCCCGGCGGGTTTATAGTGCCGTCGGCTACAGCCCAGGAGGAGGTGGTTGTAAACGGAATGTCACCTTCAGGAAGGAATTCTCCTTACGCAAATTCAGGTATAGTAGTTGAAATCAAACAGGAAGACCTAATTAAATACAGCAGTTTTGGTGTATTGGCGGGTCTTGAATTTCAGAAAGAACTTGAGCGTGAAGCCTGGAAGAATGGCGGACATACTCAAAGAGCTCCGGCGCAACGCCTATCTGATTTTGTTGCGGGAAATAGTTCAGGGTCACTACCGAAAGTTTCCTATTTCCCGGGAGTAACATCCTCACCTCTTCACAGCTGGTTGCCCAAAACTATCGGGAGGAGGCTGAGAGATGGATTCAGACTATTCGGGCAGGTAATGAAAGGTTACCTTACAAATGATGCAGTTGTGCTGGGCGTAGAGTCACGTACATCTTCTCCCGTAAGGATTCCGAGAAACCCTGAAAAACTTCATCATATACGCATTTCAGGATTATATCCATGCGGAGAGGGATCCGGATATACAGGCGGTATTGTGTCATCTGCAGTTGATGGTATGAGAGCTGCAGAGGCAATAGCAAAAAAAGTCCTGGAGTCTTGAAGTCCTGAAGTTTAGTTTCTTGTTTCTCGGATCTTATCAGTGCAGATCTCTGTGGTTCTCAGTGCCTACTATGTGATTCTCTGTGTAATAAAAAATTAAAGAACTGACTCAGAGCTACACAGAGGACTCACAGAGTTACACAGAGAAAGCGCAATTAATTCTTTGCGACATTTGGGAAGTCTTTGCATGCTTTGCGGTTAATCCAATTATTTAATAGATTTGTCTATAAGTTATTTGTAATGGAAAATCCGTTCAAAAAGCCATATGGCAGAGTTGAAACATCAAAGGAAAAGCTTGTATTTATCTTTGCTTTTGGCCTGTTTATCTTCCTGTTTCTCTTTGTGTTTAAACCATTCGGAATGGTTCAATTAAAGCCTTTATCACAGTTATCTGTTTCGTTTGGTTTTGGGTTGGTAACAACATTTATGCTTTTTATCTTTAAATTCTTAATAGAACCTATTGTAATTAAAAGGAACTGGACCTTAGGTAAGAATATCCTCTGGGGTTTTCTGATTGCTTCAAGCATAGGAGTAGCTAACTATTTCTATGTGAGTTTTATATTTCCTCAGATTTTTATTTTTAAATATTTTTTATTCGCAATCTGGACTGCTATTTTAGTAGGAATCATACCGGTTACAATTAGTTATATCGTTTCGTTCAACAGGATTTATAAAACTGCCTTAAGAGAAGCTGCAATTCCTCCTGAAAAGGTTTTATGGGAAAGTGAAGTAATAATCAGGGCAGGAAATCCGAAGAATGAATTTAATTTTAATCCAAAGAGTATAATTTATCTTTGTTCCAATGATAATTATGTGACAATTGCTGCAATTAAAGGTGATGCTATAGTAAAGACTCATCTCCGCGGTACGCTTACGGCAGCAGAAACAGAGCTCAATAAAAACAGCTCATTTTTCAGATGTCATAAATGCTATATTGTTAATTCTGAGTATATTGATCATGTGACCGGTAATATCCAGAATATGAAAATAAAGCTCAAGCCCCAGGGACTCGAAATTCCTGTTTCCAGATCAAGGGCTGCTTATGTCAGCACTAAATTTAAATAATAAACAGTCTTTTACAGGATCAATACCTTCTTTTAACTTACCCTTTTACCACTTATTTTAGCAATTTACCCCTTAAGGATATCCTTTAGCCACAAATGATGTTTATTGGCCACTTTTTTCTTGGAGCTTGCTTTGTAAGGCTATAGATTTACAGAAAAGTTAAATTAATGACAGATTCATTGATACTTGGTCTCAGTAGTGGTTCGGCCTGTCTGGCAACATGCGGAATGGTAATGTTCCCATATCTGATGGCTGGTTCTGCGGGTGTTAAGAGGATTGCTATTGACCTCTCTCTTTTCATGCTCACAAGGTTTGTCATATATTTTATAATGGCAACATTAGCTTGGTATTTTGGCCAGGCATTATTCAGTAACCCGGTTGTAAGAAATATTGTACCGGGGATACTCTATATAGTATTTGCAGTTTTACTTGTATGGTACAGCATCGACAAAAACCGGAAGAAAGATTGCCCTGCAAAAATTATTAAAACGGTTAATAACCATAGGCTTGTTCCGATCTTGCTTGGTATAGTGAACAGCCTCGGATTTTGTCCGGCATTATTTATAATACTTACAAAAAGTGCAACGCAAGGGACTCTTATTCAGAGTTACATTGCCTTTCTGGCATTTTTTATAGGGTCATCGGTCTGGTTTCTGCCATTACCTTTAGCAGGTAAAATGCGAAAAAAAGAGGTACTTCAAAACATTGGCATTCTTGCCACAGGTCTGGCAGGAATAATTTTTATGATTAAAGGAATAACTAACTTAATTGGAGGAATAATCAATGGATAAGGTTTTAGAAAGTGCAGGGATGAAGAAATCATTCGGAAGATCTCTTCTGTACACTCTCCCGATGTTTCTGATTACATTTATGTTCATGACAGGAGGTAAACCAAATTTTTCAGATCCGGCCTCAGCTCTGGCAATGATGACTGCTTTTTTGCTGGTGAATGTTCTTTACTTCTTTATGCATTATACTGGAAAAACAGACAGGTACAGGGCAGTCCTTTTCATTATTTTCGCCCTGTCTCTCTCTTATACATTAATACACAATATGCTTGAAGTTAGAAAATCCATGTCATTCTCGCAGGCTGATATTCTGGAATGTAAAATACCATTCTGCCATCTTGTTATTCCGATGATGATACTGCCTGCTGCATTTACAAAATCAATTATTTTCCCGGGGAGCATTATCGGAGGTTTTGCAAATATATCATCAATGGTTCTCTTGTGGTTAGTGGCAACAGTTGTATTAGGGAGGGGTTTCTGCAGTTGGGGCTGTTTCTACGGAGGCTGGGATGACGGCTTTTCGAGGATAAGAAAAAAGCCCGTAATTAAAAAGATAAGTGAGTTATGGAGATGGATGCCATTTGCAGTTCTTATTATGGTGGCGCTCACATCAGCTTTAGCCCTTATGCCTACATATTGTTCCTGGATCTGTCCTTTTAAGGCAGTAACTGAATTTGAACAGGTTACATCAGTAGAATCTGCCACAAAAGCCGGAATATTCTTGTCTCTTTTCGGTGGATTGGTTATTGCCTTGCCTGTAATGACCAGAAAAAGAACACAATGCAGCTTTTTATGTCCAATGGGAGCTGTTAACACGTTGTCGAATAAAATCACGCCATTTACCCTTAAGATCGATAAACAGGCCTGCACAGAGTGTTTAAAGTGTGTTGAGGTTTGTCCCTTATATGCCCTTACACCGGAAGACGTTAAAGCGGGAAAAGTTTCGTTGTTTTGCAGCAGGTGCGGTAAATGTGTCGATGCCTGCTCTAAGAGAGCGATTCATTATGGCATCAGAGGCATTCCTGCCGGAACTATGAAGAATTTTTCAAGAAATCTCTTCCTTTTTGTCTCATTCCTATTTATGGCAATATTCTCCGCTGGTTCGATAATTTCAACTTTTCAGGGATTATTTAAATTCATCTTTTAAATCAGAAAACAAAATGAAAAAAGTAAAGATAATTGCAGGAATTTCCTGGGCATTTTTATGTCTGATTCTGATAATTATTTTATTCCCGGGACTAAACAGTTTCTCCGTTTCAGTATCAAAACTACCCTTCATGAAGCTTAATCCAAGATATACTGGCGGAGAAATTGCCAACCAGGTAATATCAAAAAGCTGCACTCTGGATATACGAAGACCTGTTTTTAATGGGTTTTTGAAAGAAAGAAACTCGGGTTTTGTGCAGCTGGACTGGCATGGAACTATCCCGGATATGATCAAGGATTCGATCGATTTTGATCATGACGGGAATAAGGATTTTTGTATTTCAATAAACAGGAAGGACTCAAAAACGGTATTGAATCCCTTTAATAAAAAGGTGAAAGAGGTACTTATTTCTACTCCGACATCCTACGGATGGGCAGCAAGAGTAAAATTGGTAAACTGATTTGAAGAACTATTAATTTTTTCTAATCCGAATGTTGCTTATTTATCTTCTTCTTTTGTTAGGATTACAGATTCTTTCAACCTGAGGGAAATTAAGATACTCAGTAACATAAGACCAATAAGAAAAACCAAAGACCTGGTCATTGAACCCGTTGAAGGAGACTTCAGGCTGTCCATACCAAAGATAAATGCAATACCAGATATCTGCCCCATCATTATTAGCATTCCGTTTGATGTACCTTCAGAAGCCGGGTAGGTTATTTCGGCTCCGTATTGAAATCCTATTGGCCCTGAACTCAGGAGGAAAAATCCTAAAACAGTTCCCGAGAACAGCAGGAGCCAGTAGCTGGTAGCAAATGTGATACCGATAAGACCAATTGTAGATCCGACAAGGGACACAATTATAAAAGGAGTTCTTTTTTTATAGTAGTCTGAAAGCAAAGGAATAATCAGAGCGCCTACAATCCCTCCAACAATCATTAACCCTCCGGTAATACCGGCCTGGGTGGCTGAGAAACCACGAGGTCTGACTATATCCTCAATCCATGTAGTTACGGCATTGAAGACTCCCAAACCGATAAAAAAGATGATCATTAGCCAGAGAAAATCTCTGGTTCGCATAGTCTGCATGAAACCATCAAAAACGAGTGATCGCTCCTCCTGATCCGGACGACAGGGAGCCGTGGGAGGTCCTTCTTTCATCACCGCAAGAAAGATGACAGCAGTGATAATTGAAATAATTCCATAAATGCTTAGCATTCCGCTTATGCCTGATCCAATAATAAGGTATGGTGTAAGTGTCATTCCTCCCAGTATTCCTATATACATTGCAAGTGTTCCAAGTCCGGCTGCAGTTGCGCGTTCCTCGATAGGAAACCAGCGGGCAGCGAGTTTAGTAATTGCATTAAGAATGAAAGGTTGTCCAATAGCAATGCCAATTTGTGCAAGGAGCAACATATTGTAATCTGTGCCAGCAAATCCACGTAGCAATCCAAAAATACCTGTAAATACAGCGCCGATCCCCACCCCAATCCTGATTCCATATTTATCGATAGCCCACGATGCGGGAATTGAAACAACTATGTAAACGATCATAAAACACATGGAAAGAAGTCCGATCTGAAGATCAGAAACACCATAATATTTTGTTGCATCGCTTGTTATTGGTGCAAAAGTAATCCATAAGAGCTGGTTCACAGCTGCCATTAACATATAAACAACGAGCATGATCCAACGGGCACTATAGACTTTGAACTTTGATTTTGACATAGTAAAATAAATTTAAACAAATATAATTTTATTAATCAGGTTGGCAACCTGATTTTCGCAAAAACTCGGAAAACACTATAGAAGCAGCCATGCCTACATTCAATGAATCAATTCCTTCCCTCACACTGCTGAATTTGGGGATTCTGATTTTTTCTGTTATGTAGGGAATAAGGTCATTGGAAATACCTTTTGATTCATTNNCCTTCAAGCAAAGTTCCAAAGACCGGAATAGCATTTTGAGCGGCTGAGGTAAAAAGTTCTTTAAGATCCGAATAGAACACATTTACATGCAATAAAGCACCCATACTTGACTGGATTACTTTTGGATTATAAACATCCACGCAATCCGGAGAACATACAATATTCTTAATACCAAACCATCCTGCGGCTCTTATTATTGTCCCCATGTTGCCTGGATCCTGAACAAAATCAAGAGCTACGCAAAATTGATTAATTATCTCTGATATATTCATTTCACGTTCCGGCATATAAACTACTGCCAGAGCATTATGTGGTGTTTTCAGTGTGCTTATTTGTTTGAGTTCATCATAGCTTGCATCTTCAGTCACATTTACAGACCTTGTAAGATCAGGCCGGAGACTATTAAGAAATTCTGGTTTAGCCAGAACCATTTTTACCGGGATATTAGCAGCTAAGAACTCCTTAATAAGCTTATCTCCTTCAATTACAAATAATTTCTCTTCATCCCTCACCTTTTTATTTTGCAGAGACTTTATGAATTTAATCCTGGTTTTACTTAGCATTCTTTATTGCTTTGAATTCAATTGGGTTCATGCAAATTTAAAGAAAAATTTACCTGAATACCCGGAGTTATTAGAAAAGTCCCAATTCACCCTGGAGATTCCTCGCTGGCACTCGGAATCTTAAAGTAAATCGTAACCTAGACATAAATACGATCGTGGGTTGAATGAGTTAATCTGTCTAATAACTCCATTATGTGGATTTCAAATATTGATTTTCAAGCTTCTTGGAGTTGCTGGATTTTTTACTTTTAGTTCAGATTATTATTGATATATTTGAAATTAAGTTTTAAGCCAGACTTTGAAAAAATCCATCACATATATAAATCTGTATCAACAAGAATACTTTATTTTTATAATCTTACTTTTATTATTAATAACATCCTGTAATTCAACAAAATATGTACCAAGTGGGGAGAGCCTTTTAAATGAGAATCATATAAATGTAAATAAGGAAGGCGTTAAGAAAAGTGATCTGGTGCCATATCTTAAACAAACTCCGAATAAACGAATTTTTGGTGCGAGGTTTTACCTGGGTTTGTACAATCTTTCCAATATAAATAAGGAAAAATGGCCTCATAACTGGTTAAGAAATATCGGCGAAGAACCTGTTATTTATGATTCCGATGCCAAAAACAAGACAAAAGAACAGATGAAGTCATATGTAGCTTCAAAGGGTTATTTTGACGGACAAGTGACAGATACAGTCGTAACTGCCAACAGGAAATCGGACGTTTTCTATAATGTTGATTTGCTTCGTCCCTATACTATAAGGAACCTCACTTATGAAATCGCTGACAGCAATATTAAAAAGCTCTGTTATTTTGACTCTGTGAACTGCGTTATTGTGAGAGGAAAACCTTACGATGTTGATGTCCTGCAGGCTGAGAGAACCCGATTTGAGCGTTTTATCAGGGACCATGGTTTCTATGGATTCTCAAACGATTATATTTCATTCAAAGTTGACAGCACTGTAGGGAACAGGCAGGTAGACATTAAATATATCGTCCGGAATTTTACAAAACTTGATTCATATAACAGAATCAGTTCCGGTCCTTTTGCAGTTTATACTGTAAAAAATGTTTACATCTACCCCGATTTTGTGCCAAAGGAAGCCCTTGAGGGGGGGGATGCATACTTAAAGAGTCTGGATACAACATTCTATAAAGGCTACTATTTTATTACTTCAAAGAAAAGTCAGGAAGTAAAATATGACCTTATCATTCGGTCCCTTTATCTGAAATCAGGATCAGTTTATAATGTGACCAGTACTGAAGAGACTCAGGCACATATGCTCGCATTAAAAATATACCGGCTTGTTAATATTAACTATAATGATGCAAAAGAAAATGAAAGTCTGCAAGGTCTGGAATTGAAACTCAATTGTAATATTCAGCTTACTCTTCTCAGTCAACAGTCTTATAAAATCGAACTTGAAGGAACAAATTCGGCCGGAAACCTGGGTGGTGCCCTGAACCTGATCTATCAGCATAAAAACCTCTTTCACGGAGCGGAACTGTTCAGCACGAAACTGAAAGGAGCTTACGCTGCCTATTCACAACCTGGCTCAACGCTATCGAACACACAGGAATATGGACTGGAGACCAGCTTACGGCTTCCGGAATTTCTGGTTCCTTTTATTAAAACAGAGAATTTCGTCAAAAAATATAATCCTTCGACCACCTTGCTTGCGTCCTATGACTATCAGAGTTTGCCATTTTATACAAGGACAATTGCCAATGCCAGCTTTGGTTATGACTGGAAGTCCGGATTCTATAAGGAACATATTGTCAATCCCATTCAGTTAAGCCTTGTTAAAGTACCGTATATAGATCCCAATTATAGAAAAACTATATTAAGATCCTCTTATCTGGCTCACAGTTATGATGATGTCTTGATATTTGGCGGAAGTTATTCATTTATATTTAATAACCAGAAAATCAAGAATTCACATGATTACTGGTTTCTCAGGGTAAATGCTGAATCTGCCGGAAATTTTCTTTCAGCAGTTTATAAAATTTCAGGTGCCAAAAAGACCGGGCCTATTGTAACAGATACTATTATTTCACAAGATACAACCAAGGCTTATCGCCTTTTGGGGCAACCATTTGCACAATATGTCAAGGCCGACATAGATATCAGGTATAATTATAAATTTAATGATGTAAGTTCAATTGCATATCGTGGATTCTTTGGCATTTGTATACCTTATGGGAACTCGAGAGCTATACCATTCGAAAAGCAATATTTCAGTGGTGGAGCGAATGATATCAGAGCCTGGCAGGTACGATCTCTTGGTCCAGGATCGTATGCGGATACCTCAAAATTATTGAATGAAACTGGAGATATCAAGTTAGAAGCAAACGCGGAATATCGTTATAAACTTTTCTGGATAATAGAGGGTGCAATTTTCCTCGATGCAGGAAATATCTGGAGTTATAACTATGACCCTTCCAGACCCGGATCTCAATTCAGGTTTAATAAATTCTATAAAGATATTGCTGTTGGTACAGGAACAGGATTCAGATTTGATCTTAAATTTGTTATTGCCAGGGTTGATATAGGCATGAAACTGCGTGATCCACTGCTTCATGATGCTCTGTTTACAGAAAAATCACATTGGATATTTCTGAACGGACCATACAGAAGAAAAGATTTTGCAATAGTACTGGGTATAGGGTATCCCTTCTGATTTTGGATTTCGGAATTCAGATTAAACAGCGTCATATCACAGTAATCATTGAATAGTTTTTTTTATGTTCTCTGGTAAAAATCAGTATGCTATTCATTGATTTTTGAAGAGAATTGTATAAATTGCAGACGTCTCATTGCATTTTTGTTATAATGAATTTAAACAGGGAACCAATTAAGAACTGGTTTGGCTTTACACGAAGGGAGAGAAGATCTACTTTTATAATGCTTTTAATTATAATCCTGATAATTGGATTGAGATATACTATCCCCGAAAGCCGGATCGCAATTGAATATATTACTGATACAGTTTCAGCTGAGGAAAATCATTCTGATCATTTATTAAGGAATAATACATCGCACGAAAAGACATTCTCCACTGATTCCAATGCCAGAGGGAAATTCAGGAAACCCTCATATATTAAAAAGTCCTTGCCACAAAAAACCAGAATTGATATCAACATGAGTGATTCTGCAACTCTGGTTAAATTACCTGGAATTGGTCCTGTTTTATCAGCACGGATCATTAAATACAGGCGCTTGCTTGGAGGCTTTGCCAGGATTGAACAGCTAAAAGAGGTTTATGGCTTGCCGGTTGAGACATTTGAGCTAATAAAGGTACGGGTTTTTGCAGATTCATCGGCGGTTACAAGAATCAATATTAATTCAGCCGGTTATAAAGAGTTATCACATTTCCCTTATTTCGAAAAATATGAGGTTACAGCAATTTTAAAATACCGGGAACTAAAGGGCAGAATCACAAAGATTACTGATCTTACATATAATAAGTTGATTACAGAGGAGAAGGCACGTAAGATAAATCCATATTTAAAGTTCGAAAATTAGTATTTGTAAATAAATATTGTAATGTTCACTACATATTTTCCCCCTTTGAAGGGGGAACTATTTCGCAGTTTTATTTGTAACCAGCCAAAAAATTCGTAATTTTATTGAAATATACAGGCAGATAAATTCAGGTTATAAACTTCAAATGTCAAAAATTAAGCGTTATGGATAAATTATTTCCTTAAAAGTTTTGAAAAGACTTTTTCTATTTCTAACTTTGCGCCTCGTTTTAAAACTGAAATAATAATTATGATCATTGTACCATTAAAAGAAGGCGAAAACATTGAAAGAGCTTTAAAAAAGTTCAAAAGAAAATTTGAAAAGACGGGTGTGATCCGCGAATTACGCTCACGTCAGGCTTTCATTAAACCTTCAGTACGCCGGAGAGAAGAAATCAAGAAGGCAATGTATGTTCAGAAGATGCAGGAAAGCGAAGAGTGATTCGCTCTGAAGCATCTTATTTTTTAACGTCACGGATTAAAAGGTTCCTTCATGAGCCATAAGGAATCGTTCTTACAATATCTGCAAATCGAGAAACGGTATTCATTGCATACTGTGAAGTCTTATTTAAACGATCTGAACCAGTTTTACTTATTTTTATCATCACTAGGACTTCCTGAGGACCCTGTCGCAGTCACTTCGCACGATATCAGGGCATGGATTGTCAGTATGCTCGACAATAACTATTCAACAATAAGTGTTCACAGAAAAATTTCCTGTCTGAGGGTGTTTTACCGCTATTTAAGAAAGGAAGGGATTATTAAAAGCGATCCGCTGGAAAAGGTAGTCTTACCAAAGAGAAAAAAGAGTCTCCCTGTTTTCATCGAAGAAGAGGCTCTTGCAAACCTGCTTGATAATCATAGTTTTGGAGACGATTTTGCAGGTATAAGAAACCGGACCATAATTGAGCTTCTTTATCTGACGGGGATGAGACGGTCTGAGCTAATCGGTTTAAGGGATAATGACTTGGATTTGTCTGAAGCTTCTGTGAAAGTAACCGGTAAAAGAAATAAACAGCGTATAATTCCATTGGTTAAGCCATTTATTAAACGGTTGGAAGAGTACATTAAGGTCAGGAATGAAAATGTAGCGACATTAAACAATGGTTGGTTTTTTATTACCGATAAGGGGAACAAGCTGTATGATAAATATGTTTATAATACAGTAAATTGTTATCTGGCAATGGTAACCACAATTGAAAAGAAGAGCCCTCATATTTTACGTCATACTTTTGCCACGCATATGCTTAATCGCGGTGCTGATTTAAATTCAATAAAGGAGTTCCTGGGACATGCAAATTTATCAGCGACACAAATTTATACACATAACACCTTTGAAAAACTCAAAAAAGTATATAAACAGGCTCATCCAAGGGCTTAAATATTAAAAAAAAATCAGGAGGTACTACTATGAACATTCAGATTCATTCAGTGCGGTTTGATGCCGACAAAAAGCTAATCGACTTTGTTCANNGACAAAGATCAGGAACGTGAGAACAAAATTAGCGAAATTAAGCTGGAGTTACCGGGTGGGCCTTTATTTGCAAGGAAGCAAAGTAAGACATTTGAAGAAGCAACTGACGAAGCTATAGATGCACTTAAAAAGCAGATTACCAAGCATAAACAAAAGAAGAGAGGAGTCTGATAATTCTATTTACAAAAATAAATAGATTTATTTTGATAAATAAAATTTAAATTCATACATTTGCAAACCGTTTTTTGAGGGTGGATTATGCATTCACGGAGCGTTCTTTAAATTGCCGATGTAGCTCAGTTGGTCAGAGCAGCTGATTTGTAATCTGCAGGTCGGGGGTTCGAATCCCTTCATCGGCTCTTGAAAGATTTAAAAATGCGTGTCTTAGGAGTAATACTCTGTTTAACTGGGGAGATACCAAAGCGGCCAACTGGGGCAGACTGTAAATCTGCTGGCGAATGCCTTCGTAGGTTCGAATCCTGCTCTCCCCACTTCAGACGGATAGCAAGGGTAAATTCGAATATTTGAAGGAAGAGTTTACACGTCTCTTTGGACGATATCAGGCGGGAGTAGCTCAGTTGGTAGAGCATTAGCCTTCCAAGCTAAGGGTCGCGGATTCGAGTTCCGTCTCCCGCTCACTTTTTGAGGCCAGAGTAGCTCAGGGGTAGAGCACTTCCTTGGTAAGGAAGGGGTCGGGGGTTCAATTCCCCCCTCCGGCTCAACGGGAAACATGATTTATAATTGATTATAGATAAACTTAATTTAATACGCTTGGAGTTATGGCAAAAGAAAAATTTGACAGGTCTAAACCGCACGTAAATATTGGTACAATTGGTCACGTTGACCATGGTAAGACCACCTTGACGGCAGCGATCACTATGGTCCTTGCCAAAAAGGGTCTCTCTGAAATCAGGGATTTTGACTCAATTGATAATGCTCCCGAAGAAAAGGAAAGGGGTATTACCATTAACACTGCTCACGTTGAATATCAGACTGCTAAACGTCACTATGCGCACGTTGACTGTCCAGGCCATGCTGACTATATCAAGAATATGGTTACCGGCGCTGCACAGATGGACGGTGCTATTCTGGTAGTTGCTGCTGATGACGGCCCAATGCCTCAGACTCGTGAACATATTCTTCTGGCACACCAGGTAAACGTACCCACTGTGCTTGTATTTATGAATAAAGTTGACATGGTTGACGATCTGGAACTTCTTGATCTGGTTGAAATGGAAGTTCGCGATCTTCTTAACTTTTATAAGTTTGATGGAGACAATGCTCCGGTTATCCGTGGTTCTGCTCTTGGTGCTATGCATGGAGAGCCGAAATGGGAAGAAAAAGTGATGGAACTGATGGATGCAGTTGATTCATTCATTCCAATACCTAAACGCGAAAATGAGAAACCATTCCTTATGCCGGTTGAAGACGTATTCTCAATCACAGGTCGTGGAACTGTTGCAACAGGTCGTATTGAAACAGGCGTTGTAGTTACAGGCGATGAACTTGAACTGATCGGACTCGGTGCAACCAAACGCAAATCAGTATGTACCGGTGTTGAGATGTTCCGTAAGATTCTCGACAGGGGTGAAGCAGGTGATAACGTAGGTCTTCTTCTTCGCGGTGTAGATAAAAAAGAGATCAAAAGAGGTATGGTTCTTGCCAAACCTGGTTCAATAACACCTCATACAAAAATCAAAGCTGAGGTTTATGTTCTTAAGAAAGAGGAAGGCGGACGCCACACTCCATTCCATAATAAATACCGTCCTCAGTTCTATGTAAGAACACTTGATATCACAGGTGAGATTACACTTCCTGAAGGAACAGAAATGGTAATGCCGGGTGATAATGTTACAATTACAGTTGATCTTATCTATCCGGTTGCTATTAATGTCGGACTCCGTTTCGCTATCCGTGAAGGTGGCAGAACAGTGGGTGCCGGACAGGTAACACAGATTTTGGAATAACGATTTTGGATATCAGTGTAGGGTCCGGTCGCAACTGGACCCTATACCTAAACACGGGTGTAGCTCAGTTGGTAGAGCACTGGTCTCCAAAACCAGGTGTCGGGAGTTCGAGTCTCTCCTCCCGTGCAAAATTATTAGTACTATGAATATAAAAGGATATTTTCAGGAATCATTTACAGAACTTGTACACAAGGTAACCTGGCCAACATTTAGCGAACTTCAGAACAGTGCTGTTTTAGTTATGGTGACTTCACTGATATTTGCACTTATTGTTGCCGGTATGGATTTTATCTTTAGCAGGGCAATGCAATTCATTTACAGTTTGTTATACTAAACAGGAGAAGGTTCCAATGAGTGAGAATATAAAGAAGTGGTACGTGCTTCGGGCTATCGGCGGAAAGGAAAAAAAGGTTAAAGAGTATATTGATAGCGAGGTTGCACGTCTTAAACTTGAGGAATATGTCTCACAGGTTCTGATCCCGACTGAAAAAGTATATCAGATAAGGGCAGGTAAAAAAATCAGCAAAGAGAGAACATTCTTTCCGGGATATGTTCTTGTAGAAGCTGTCCTTACAGGAGAAATACCTCATTTATTGAGGAATGTACCGAATGTTATCGGATTTCTGGGTTCTCAGGATGGTGAACCTGTACCACTTAGAAAATCTGAGATTAACCGTATTCTCGGTAAAGTAGATGAATTGAATGCAAGCGATGAGGAGTTGAATGTTCCATTCTTTGTCGGAGAGTCGGTAAAAGTGATTGACGGACCATTTAACAGTTTCACCGGAATAATTGAAGAGGTGAACGATGAAAAGAAAAAGCTTAAAGTGATGGTGAAAATATTTGGAAGAAAAACCCCGCTTGAGCTTAGTTTTATGCAGGTGGAAAAAGAGAATTAACTGAAGATATTGATAGTTGTAATATTCATAATGCTTCCTGAATAACTATCAAGCTCTCGCAATAAACACGCAAATTTTAAATTATGGCAAAAGAAGTTGCTGGACTAATCAAGTTACAGATTCGTGGCGGAGGAGCTAATCCATCACCACCCGTTGGCCCTGCTTTAGGTTCCAAAGGTGTGAACATAATGGATTTCTGTAAGCAATTTAATGCGAGGACTCAGGACAAAGCTGGAAAAGTAATACCAGTAGTAATAACTGTATACGGTGATAAATCGTTCGATTTTGTAACCAAAACACCACCGGTTGCCGTACAGCTTCTTGAAGTTTCTAAAGCGAAGAAAGGTTCTCAGGAACCTAACCGAGACAAAATAGCTTCAGTTTCCTGGGACCAGATCAAAACAATTGCTGTGGATAAAATGGAGGATTTAAACTGTTTTACAGTAGAGTCCGCTATGAAAATGGTAGCTGGTACAGCCAGAAGCATGGGAATTACCGTAAAAGGTGAATTCCCGGTAAAATAATTAATTAGGAGAAAAAATGACTAAACTTACCAAAAACCAGAAGTTTGCTCTTGAAAAACTCGATAAGGACAAACTTTATACATTGAAAGAAGCTTCTTCTTTGGTTAAGGAAATGACCAAGACCAAGTTCGATGCTTCGATCGATTTAGATGTAAGGTTAGGTATAGATCCGAGGAAATCCAATCAGATGGTTCGCGGCGTTGTTTCCCTTCCTCATGGAACAGGTAAAGAGACACGTGTACTCGTGCTCTGCACCCCTGACAAGGAAGCTGAAGCTAAAGAAGCCGGAGCAGATTTTGTTGGTCTTGACGACTTTGTTGAAAAGATCAAAGGTGGTTGGACAGATATGGATGTTATAATAACCATGCCATCTGTTATGGGAAAGGTCGGTCAGTTAGGTAGAATCCTCGGTCCCCGAGGACTGATGCCGAACCCAAAGAGTGGAACTGTTACTATGGAAATTGGGAAGGCTGTTAAAGAAGTGAAGCAGGGTAAGATTGATTTCAAAGTTGACAAAAGCGGAATCATTCATGCCTCAATCGGAAAAGTCTCATTTGAACCAAATAAGATCGTCGACAATGCAAGAGAGTTTATCTCAATTGTAAACAAACTTAAACCAGCTGCTGCTAAAGGAACCTACATCCGTAGCGTATTCATTTCCAGTACAATGAGCCCTGGTGTTAAGATCGATCCTAAAGGTCTTGATGATTAATTAGTTAAGTTAAACTTGAAGAAATAATGAGACGCGAAGAAAAAAATGCTATCATAGACAGCCTTGCTGAGAGATTAAAAAAGTACAGCCACTTTTATCTGACTGATACTGCTCAGCTTAATGCCGCTGATACCAGTGATCTGAGAAGAAAATGTTTCGAAAACGACATTAAACTGGTCGTTGTAAAAAATACTCTCCTCAAAAGAGCCCTGGAGCAGTCTAATGGAAACTTTGATGAACTATATCCGGTTCTGAAAGGTACTACGTCCATCATGTTTTCACAATCCGGAAATGTTCCTGCAAAACTTATTAAGGAATTCCGTAAGAAACATGATAAACCTGTGCTTAAAGGTGCTTACGTTCAGGAATCAGTTTATGTGGGAGAAAATATGCTTGAAGCACTTATCTCCGTCAAATCCAAAAAAGAACTGACAGGTGATGTTATTATGCTGTTGCAGTCACCGGTTAAAAACGTTATAGGAGCCCTTCAGTCAGGTGGAACAAAAATTCATGGTGTTCTTGAAACACTATCAAAAAGAGAATAATAATTAAAGTATAATTAAATTAAAAATCGATAAAAATGGCAGATCTTAAGAAATTTGCAGAAGAACTGGTTAACTTATCTGTAAAAGAAGTAAACGAACTGGCTAAAATACTTAAAGAAGAGTATGGTATTGAACCTGCTGCAGCAGCCGTAGCTGTTGCTGGACCAGCAGCTGGTGGCGATGTCGCAGCTGTTGAAGAGAAATCAACTTTCGACGTTATCCTCAAAGCCGCAGGTGGCCAGAAATTACAGATTGTTAAATTAGTTAAGGATATCACCGGTCTCGGACTGAAAGAAGCCAAAGCAGTAGTTGATGCTGCTCCTTCTCCAGTTAAAGAAGGTGTTTCCAAAGANNGAAGCAGGAGCTGAAGTTGAACTTAAATAAGTTATACCTGTTATAGGTTTTAGGTTTAGTTCCGGATTTTCCGGAACTAAGCCTTTTTGTTCTTTAAATTATAAGTTCACTTAATCTTTTAATAAATGTCCTCAAAAAATACCGAAAGAATAAGTTTCGAATCCAGAAAAAATCAGCTTGATTATCCTGATTTTCTGGAAGTTCAGTTGAAATCCTTCGGTGAGTTTTTTCAGCTAGGAACTACTCCCGAAAACAGGAAAAAAGAGGGACTTTTTAAGGTCTTTACAGAAAATTTCCCCATAACTGATACAAGGAACAATTTCGTTCTTGAATTTCTGGATTATTATATTGANNACCGATCCGGAACATGAGGATTTTGATACAGTCATTCAGGATGTATATCTTGGAACAGTGCCATATATGACTGAACGAGCTACTTTCGTTATTAATGGTGCCGAAAGGGTTGTAGTTTCGCAGTTGCACCGGTCGCCCGGTGTCTTCTTCGGCCAGAGCGTACATG
>PLML01000234.1 GCA_003141525.1 Bacteroidales bacterium | reverse complement strand
CCTCAGGGGTTCCGCCACGTTTAAGCGGTATTTTATCGGCCCACTCTTTTTTTACATTTTCAGGCAATTTTTCTGTCATTTCAGTCAGAATAAATCCGGGAGCAATGGCGTTACATCTTATATTCCTTGACCCGACTTCTTTTGCAATGCTTTTTGTAAATCCAATGATTCCGGCTTTTGATGCAGAATAGTTACTCTGTCCGGTATTACCCGAGACTCCAACAACAGAGCTCATGTTAATAATTGAACCACCTTTCTGCTTTATCATGGTCATAAGAACTGCTTTCGTCAGATTAAACACTGACTTAAGGTTAACTGCTATTACTGAATCCCACTGATCTTCAGTCATCCGCATAAGCAAATTATCTCGTGTTATTCCTGCATTATTAATGAGAATATCGATCTTGCTGAAATCTTTAACAACATCATTTATAACACGCTGAGAATCTTCATAATTAGCAGCATTTGAAACGTAACCTTTTGCTTTAACACCTAATGCTTCAATCTCTTTTATGGTTGTTTTAAACTCCTCATCATCCACAATATTAGTGATTGCAATCTCAGAACCCTCCGTTGCAAATCTGAGTGCAATTGCTTTACCGATACCTCTTGAAGCTCCGGTGATAAGAGTCGTTTTTCCTTCAAGCAATTTCATTCCTTTTAAATTAAAATTCCTGCAAATATAGAATAATTTATTTTAATGCTTTTGCTACAGTAAGCCCTATATCAGCTGGTGATTGAACAACATGTATCCCGCACTTCTTCATAATCTCCATCTTAGCTGCGGCAGTATCATTCTTTCCACCTATTATAGCACCGGCATGGCCCATTTTACGACCCTTTGGAGCTGTCTGTCCGGCAATAAAACCGATGACTGGTTTGGTACCGTTATCCCTTATCCATTCAGCAGCCTCAGTCTCCATATTGCCGCCTATCTCTCCTATAATGACTATTGCTTCAGTACCATTGTCAGCCATCATCAGTCTGACTGCATCAAGTGTTGTTGTTCCTACAACAGGATCACCACCAATACCGATGCAGGTTGATTGGCCAAGCCCCATCCTGGTAACCTGATCAACTGCCTCATAAGTTAACGTTCCTGAACGCGAAATGATCCCAACTGTACCTTTTTTATGAATGAAGCCGGGCATAATACCGACTTTTGATTCGCCGGGTGTTATAATTCCCGGACAATTTGGTCCTATAAGTCTGCATGGAAATTTTTTGAGATACTCTTTTACTGTTACCATATCAGATACCGGTATTCCTTCAGTTATAGCAACAACCAGTTTAATTCCTGCATTTACTGCTTCAATTATTGCATCAGCTCCCACTGCGGGTGGTACGAAGATTATAGATACATCAGCAGAAGTTGTTGCAACAGCTTCTCTGACTGTATTAAATACTGGTAAATTCAGGTGCAACTGACCTCCTTTACCGGGTGTAAC
Organism: Bacteroidales bacterium; assembly: GCA_003141525.1. Taxonomy (GTDB): domain Bacteria; phylum Bacteroidota; class Bacteroidia; order Bacteroidales; family VadinHA17; genus LD21. The sequence goes on along the minus strand of PLML01000234.1, from coordinate 19,324 downwards.
TCCCCCAACCACTTTTGTTCCGTATTCGATCATTTGTGTTGCATGGAAAGTTCCTTCATTGCCCGTAAAACCCTGAACAATAACTTTTGAGTCTTTGTTTAACAGAACACTCATAAATAATAGATATTTAATGTTGCCTTAATCGTGCGGCCAAAAATACCTATTTATAATTGGCTTTAAGATATTTTTGAATGATAATTTTCTTTTTGATTTCGAATTTGGGATTTTTGATTTCGGATTTTTTCACTCCTTACTCCTCACTCCTCACTCCTTATTTTAGCACCTCAATTAAGTTTCATACATTTGCTTATAATCGGAATTCATTAAATGGTCAGACCGGAAGAAACTATTTGTGCGCCTGCAACAGCCGTTGGAGGTGCGATCGCAATAATAAGAATAAGCGGTACACGGAGCCTTGACATTTGTGAAAAGATATTTTATCCTTCAGATTGGAATATTAAGCTGGTTGATCTAAAAGGATTTACAGTTGTATATGGAGAAATACGATCAGCAGACGAAGTTATAGATGAAGTGCTTCTGACTGTTTTCAGGGCACCTCACTCCTACACCGGTGAAAATTCTATTGAAATTTCATGTCATGCTTCACAATATATAGTCAGGAAAATTCTGGAATTATTAATTAATCATGGAGCTGTCACAGCAAAACCAGGAGAATTTACTCAAAGAGCCTTTTTTAATGGGAAGATGGATCTTTCACAGGCAGAAGCAGTAGCTGATATAATTGCTTCAAAAACCAGTTCATCTCACAAAATTGCCTTAAATCAAATGCGGGGTGGTTTCTCTGCAGAGATAAGCGGTTTAAGGAAGGAATTACTGAATTTTGCATCTCTGATTGAACTTGAGCTGGATTTTGGAGAGGAAGATGTTGAATTTGCTGACAGGAAAGAGCTTAAAAGCATAATTATAAGAGTTAAGGAACTTGCAGATAAGCTTGCAGGCTCTTTCAAGCTTGGCAATGTATTGAAGAATGGCGTTCCGGTTGCAATTGTAGGAAAACCAAATTCAGGCAAATCAACACTCCTGAATGCCCTTCTGATGGAGGAAAGAGCGTTAGTATCTGAAATTCCGGGGACAACGCGGGATACAATTGAAGATACCATTGTGATTGAAGGTGTTGAGTACAGGTTTATAGATACTGCGGGACTACGGGAAACTTCTGACATTCTTGAGATCATGGGTATTAAAAAAACCCATGAGAAGATTGACCAGGCATCTGTGATCCTGCTGATTGATGAAATTACAGATTCGGCTGAATCAATAAATAAAAGGGTACAGGCAATAAGGGAAATGATCAGAGAATCGGAAAAACGTTTAATTATCCTGATCAACAAAACTGATATAGCATCAGAGGATCAGCAAACTGAACTTAAAAGGAAGCTCAATCTGGAAGATAAGGAAACACTGCTATTTATTTCAGCCAAAGAGAAATCAGGCCTTGAAGACCTTCGTTTAAGACTGAGGGAAGTTGTTGTAAAGGAAAAGTTAAGTTCAGATGATGTAATAATCACGAATTTAAGACATTATGAAGCACTCCTCCGCGTTTCTGAAAGCCTTGGAAGAGTTATTTCAGGACTTGAAGATCAGTTGCCCGAGGACCTTATTGCCATTGATATACGACAGGCGATCCATTATCTTGGAGAGGTTACAGGGGAGATTACCTCAGATGAGATACTGGGTAACATATTCAGAAATTTCTGTATCGGAAAGTAACCACTACAAAACAAACAATCAATAAACAATTAGAAAGGTACCTTAATGCTAAATTATTAATTTAGGTTCTGTATAAACATGTATCTTTGACTCCGATAGACAAAGTATTGATGAAGCTGAATTTTTGCAGTCTTAGCAGCGGGAGCAGCGGAAATTGTTATTACATAGGTAACGAGTTCCATGGAATATTGATCGATGCCGGAATTTCAGCAACTTCGATACGTAAGTTTCTGAAGGATATCGGTATATCCATGCAGACTATTATGGGTGTCATGATAACACACAACCACATTGATCATATCCGTGGATTAGAAGTGCTTACCAGGAAAAACAGCTTGCCGGTATTTACTACCCATAAAATCTGGGAAAGCATTCTCACTCCTCAAAAGAAAATATCCCGCGACTGTATCCGGGAAATTTTCTTACAGCAAAAGTTCCATCTGGCAGGTTTTGATATAGAGGCATTTCCGGTTTACCATGATGCTCCGGAAACCATAGGATTCCATATTTGTGCAGGGGATAAGAAAATAACAATTGCTACCGATCTGGGACATATTTGCCAGACTGCTGCTCTATATATAAAAGAAGCTAATTTGCTTGTTATTGAGTCAAATTACGATGAGGAGATGCTGGTGAACGGCAATTACCCTTACTATCTGAAATCAAGGATAAAGTCGGACCATGGACATTTAGGGAATCATCAGACCTCAGTTTTTCTGGCAGATATTTTTAACGACAATCTCAGCCATATCTGTCTTGCCCATCTTAGTAAAAACAATAATACTCACGAAAAAGCTCTTCAGACACTGCAGCAGACTTTTTCTGAGAGAGGTATTAACCTGAACGGTCAACATCGAATATCAATTCTGAACCGTAATGTGCCGACTGAGATGATACGACTGATTGAATAAATAGCCCATAAAACCCCTGGTAAAAAGCAGTAATGTACCCTGTTTGTACCTCAGATTATCAGATAACTCTTTGAAATTCAACAGAAGTTACTTTTTGTATCGAAAATAATTATAGGTTTTGAAAACTTTAAATTGTTTACTTCTTTTTATTGTCAGATTTCAACCAGGATTGCCGATATTTGATATTTATTGACACTTTTAATTAATGACTATCGGAAATGAATAATAATAGTTCAACCTGCTTCATTTACTCATCCCCCCATCTCCCTTCTCTTGAAAGCAAAAGAAGGGGGAGTAATATGTTTTGCCCCTCTTTGCAAAGCAGAGAGGGGTTGGGGTGAGTTCATGTGATTATGTAATTAATATTTAATCACTTAAATTAGCTTATTATTGAAAGCTGATACTCATATTTTAATTTATTTACCTGTAATAAAGGAAGTTTTATGAAAACCAGAAAAACTATTCTTCATCACCTGAAGTATTTTGTTGTTACGTTCTCTATTATCTTGTTTAGCTATTCTTCACTGTCGGCTCAGATTCCAATGCATTCTCCCGACAAAAATCAGGAGTTACTCAATGAGCCGTATGATATCAGCGGTGATTTCCGGAATTTTTCGAATACATATTATTTAGCTGACAGTCTTTCCTCTTTTGATCCAAATACTGGTAAGGGCGAGATCACCTACAGACGTTACCAGTACTTTACCAGGCAGGCTTTTGACAATATGCTGGCAGTATTGAAGCCGGTAGCACCAAATGAATTTCCAGCTGTTGAATATGCCGGCTCTCCTGCCCTCCCTTTTTCAATTGAGTTTATCTCCCCCAGGACGCTGCGCATAAGGGTAAGCTCCCGTTTCCAGGTTAAGCCTGACCAGGAATCGCTTATGCTTGTAAATGGCAAGGCGCCTCATGATAAGAGTGCCTGGAAATACAATAGAATTGATGGTGGCTATAGCTATGCGAGTCCTTTTGGTGCAGTAATCATAAGAACATTCCCATGGCACTTGGAAATATACGATGCTTCAGGAAAACTTCTTACTCACACTTATCACAACATAGACGGAGCAGAAACATTTACTCCAATTTTGCCATTTTCCTTCGTCCGCCGGGCATCCGATTACTCGACAAGTATATCGGCCGTGTTTTCTCTGTCACCCGATGAAAAAATTTTTGGCTGCGGGGAATCTTTTACGGAATTTAATAAAAGAGGTCAGAAAGTTGTTTTGTGGGCTGACGATGCTAATGGAGTGCAGAATGAAGCGATGTATAAACCTGTTCCTTTTTTCATGAGCAACCGTGGATATGGTGTTTTTATGCACACTTCATCGCCCATTACATGCGATTTCGGAAAATATTATAGCGGTATATACTCTCTGATGATCGGTGATGACGAAGCTGACATTTTTATATTTCTCGGTGAGCCTAAAGATATCCTGAATGAATATACCAGTCTTACCGGAAAAGCAGCAATGCCACCTCTCTGGTCCTTTGGCTTCTGGATGAGCCGTATCTCCTATTTCTCCGAAGCAGAAGGTCGTGAAGTCACAAAGAAGCTCAGGGATAACCGGATACCGAGTGATGTTCTTCATTTTGACACTGGGTGGTTCGAAACAGACTGGAGATGCGATTACCAGTTCTCGAAAACACGTTTTACAGATGCAGCCAAAATGATGACTGATTTCAAGAAAATGGGTTTCCAGACCAGTCTTTGGCAGCTGCCCTATTTTGTACCTAAAAACACATTGTTCCCCGAAATAATCGAGAAAGGTCTTTTTGTAAAAGACGCCAAAGGCAATCTGCCTTTTGAGGACGCCGTTCTGGACTTTTCAAATCCTGCAACAGTTACATGGTACCAGGATAAAATTGCAGGTCTGTTGAAGCAGGGCGTTGGCGTTATAAAAGTAGATTTTGGTGAAGCCGCACCCCGTAATGGTTTGTACTTTTCAGGCAGGACAGGTTTTTATGAGCATAATCTATATCCGCTGCGATATAATAAAGCTGTTGCGGAAATTACAAAGGTGGTGACCGGTGAAACTATTATCTGGGCACGCGGTGCATGGGCCGGAAGTCAGCGTTATCCCGTTCATTGGGGTGGTGATGCAGCAAATACCAACACCGCTATGGCTGCCACACTTAGAGCCGGGTTGTCTATTGGACTTAGTGGATTTTCGTTCTGGTCGCATGACATAGGTGGATTTGTTAACAAAAAGCCTGAGGACCTGTATCGCCGGTGGACTCCATTCGGGATGTTATCTTCCCATACACGAAGTCATGGTGCACCGCCGACTGAACCATGGGAATACGGCGAAGATTTCATGAATGCATTCCGGCTTGCTGATAATATGAGATATGAACTCATGCCTTATATATATTCTCAGGCGAAAGATTGCACTGAAAGAGGTTTACCGATGTTACGTGCGCTTTTTGTTGAGTTTCCGAAAGATCCGGGCTCATGGCTGATTGACGATGAGTATCTGTTTGGTTCCGATATGCTGGTGGCACCATTGCTTGAAAGTGTTACAAAACGTGATATATATCTGCCACCCGGACAGTGGATCGACTACCAGACCGGGAAAGTATATTCCGGGGGCTGGCATAATATCGAGGCAGGAAAGATTCCTATCGTCGTTCTGGTGCATGAAGGGTCTGTTATACCTCATATCGCTCTTGCTCAATCTACCACGCAGATGAACTGGTCAAAAATGGACCTTGTAGTTTATGCTACGGACTCCCAAAAAGCCGACGGTCTGATATGCCTTCCAGATGATAAAGTTCTTCATAAAGTTTCACTTGTGAAAAAAGGCGGTACTTTCGCACTGGATTCTGACCCGTATAATGGGAAGGTGATATGGAAAATCAGGAAGTATCCCAAATGAAAGATTGATTAAGAAAGAGATCTCCTACTCCCTATTCTGTATGAATAAATCACCTTTTTTACTTCCTGTTAAAGTTTATTATTCCGTTTTTACCAGCATTTTTCCCAGATTATTGCCGCTGAACAGGCCAAGAAAAGCATCAGGTAGTTTGTCGAAACCCTGAATAATTGTTTCAGTGTACTTAAGTTTTCCATCATTTACCCATTGAGTAAGATGCGAAAGAGCTTCTCCGAATCTCACAGCGTAATTACTCACAAGAAAACCCTGTAATCGGACACTTCTTGTCAGAAGCATAGGCAATATAGAAGGACCGGTGTAAGGTTTTGTATTATTATATTGGGAAATTTGTCCGCAAAGGGCAATTCTTGCGTGAAAATCAAGATTGGCAACGACAGCATCAGTGATTTCACTGCCTACATTATCAAAGTAAACATCAACTCCTTGCGGGCACAGTTCTCCGATCTCTTTTCTTAATGATTTTGATGTTTTGTAATTAATTGTTTCATCATAACCGAATTTCTCTTTTAATATTCTGCATTTTTCGTCACTACCTGCGATTCCAATCACTTTTGATCCCTGCATTTTTGCTATTTGTCCGGCCACAATTCCAACCGCTCCTGCAGCACCTGATACCACAACTGTATCACCCTTTTCAGGTTTGCCTATTTCCATCATTCCAAAATAAGCTGTAAAACCCGGCATCCCGAGAACACCAAGATAATAGCCTGGTGGAACTTTCTGTGTGTCAACCTTCCTGAGATTTTCTGCTTTTTCAATAGAATATGTCGCCCATGGCAACATACCAACAACGGTATCTCCCGTACTTATCAATTTACTTTTGCTGTCGGTGACTTTTGCCACGATACCACCCCTTATTGGCTGATCAACCTCAAAAGAAGCCGCATATGATTTTACATTATTCATGCGGCCCCGCATATAGGGATCAACAGAAATGTACCACGATTTTAGCAGTACTTCGTTATCCTGCAGTTCGTTAAGCATTGTTTTCTCAATCCTGAAATTGTCGGATGATGGCATACCAATGGGCCTTGATGCTAATACAAATTGGGAACTTTCCATATTCTTCTTAATAGTTGAAACAAGTAAACAGCTGTTTTCTGTATTTTGTTCAATATGTCCGTGACAAATTTTTATAAATAAAAAGAATTTGAATCAACAGAACTTTTTAAGTGAACCATTGTTAAACTAACAGAAGTTATTTTCAAATTAAAACATTTAAGACATGAAAAAGCATTTCTTTTCTATTGGAATTTTAATCTGTATAATCATGCTGGGTATCTCTTCAACTGGCAAATCGGGGACTTTGCCACCGAACATTAAGGAGGAAATTGTTTCCTACACATCAGGCGGTGTAACTTATAAAGGATTTATCGCCTATGATGAAAATATAAAAGGGAAAAGGCCTGCAATTCTGGTTGTGCCCGAATGGTGGGGACTGAATGATTATCCCAGAATGAGGGCACGAAAACTGGCGGAACTGGGATATATAGCAATGGCTGCAGATGTATTCGGTGACGGGAAAATAGCAGCAAATCCGACCGAAGCCCAGGAATTTACAACTCCATTTTATAAAGATCCGACTCTGGTAAAAAGCCGTCTGGATGCGGCTCTCAGGAAATTGAAAGAATACCCGCAGACTGATCCGAACAATGTTGCGGCAATCGGGTATTGTTTTGGCGGATATGTGGTTCTGAATTATGCAAAACTTGGTGCTGACCTGAAGGGAGTTGTAAGTTTTCATGGCGGCATGGGTGGAGTCCCGGCAGATAAAAAATTGTTAAAGGCCAAAGTTCTGGTTTGTCAGGGAGGAAGTGATAAATTCGTATCCCAGAAGGACGTAAACAAGTTTAAACATCAATTGGATTCCATCGGTGCCGGGATTACAGTAAAGATCTATGCAAATGCAACTCATGCATTTACCAATCCTGATGCCACCGCAACAGGGAAGAAATTTAATATGCCAATAGAGTATAATCCTGAAGCTGACAAGAATTCATGGGATGATATGAAAATGTTCTTCGGAAAAATCTTCAATAAATAGACTCTGTGGTACTATGTGACCTCAGTGGTTCCCTGCCTGGCGGCAGGCAGGTCTGTGTAATTAAAAATCAAGAACTTACACAGAGAAATCCTTAACTGGCCCATATATCCTATGGGCCTTTTTTTTGCATTTTATAGAATATTTCGCTTTTGGATGTAACCATTTGTACCTTTACGAGTAATCAATATAGAGAATCAAAAAATCGAACAGTGGCAGATATTTCTGACGAAGTAATTATGCAGCATGTGAAAGATGGAAATCTGGCAGAGATGTCGGTCCTGTTTGAACGGTACCATCTCAGGCTCTATAACTTTTTTCTTAAGCTTACAAGGAATAAGGAAATCAGCCAGGACCTAACTCAAAATTTGTTTTACAGGATGATAAAGTATAAGAATTCATATAAAAACCAACTCAGTGTCAAATCCTGGATGTACCAGATGGCAAGGAATCTTCATATCGATTATTGTAAAGAGGAAAAAAGAAGAGAAGAGCTTTTCCTGAAAAGCGATTCTTATCCGGTAGATATAACCGATGACAATTCCGGTTTCCAGGAAGAAGATTATGAAAAACTTGAGAAGGCTTTTTCTGCACTCAGCCTTGATCAAAAGGAAATTATCGTGCTTAGTAGATACCAGGGGTTAAAGTATGAAGAAATCTCAACTATAGTTAACCAGACAGTACCTTCAATCAAAGTGGCCATGCACCGAGCAATAAAACAGCTCAGGGGGATCTATTTTAAACAGATTTAAGAGAAAGACTATGAAATGTGATGAAGTTGAAACAAAAATGATCGATTATTTGGATAAGAACCTGGAAGTGGAGTTATGCCAGGAGATCGAGAAGCACCTTGAAACATGTGAGAGATGTCTCGATGAATTAAGGGATAGCCAGGAGGTTCTTAATCTTATTTCAAAGGATGAGATGATGAAGCCCGATGATTCATTGCGAATCAATTTTTACCATATGCTTCATAGCCAGATAAAAAAGAGTGAAGAAAGTAACATTTCATTATCTCAGATACCGGTGACCCCCTGGTATAACATCAGAGGATACAGAATTGCTGCAGGGATTGCCCTTCTCATTTGCGGGACATTCATTGGCATTATCATGCATGGCGAATTAAACACCTCTTATGCTTCAAATGAACTGAAGCAGCTTCATTCGGAAGTATCAGCCTTGAAAAAAGCCACAATGTTCACTATGTTAAAAGATGAATCATCGAGTAATAGAATTCAAGCAGTTAGTTATGTGGATGAGCTTGATAAAGCAGATGAAAACGTAATACAAGTACTGATAAAAACGCTTAATTATGACAAAAATGTAAATGTCCGGATGGCAGCAGCTTATGCCCTCTCGAAGTTTTCAGATCAGCGTGCTGTTTGTGACTCTCTAGTCAGATCTCTTTCACTTCAGAGCGACCCTATCCTGCAGGTAACTCTTATTAACATACTTGCCGAAAGAAAGGAAAAAAGCGCTTTAAGACCAATACAGGAGATTATTGCAAATAAGAGCACACTTAAAGAAGTAAGAGATGTAGCAGAAAACAGTTTAAGAGTTCTTATATGAAAAAGAGAGAAAAAAGATTGAATTCAATTTAGAATAAATCGTGGCAGATACCGGGTTTGCCTGATTAAAATGTTAATTACTTAATTATTATTATTATGAAAAAAATGAAAATTAGCCTGATGGCTTTGTTAATATTCTTTACCGCAGGAATTTTGTCTGCACAGGAATACAAAATAACTACCCAGAACAACAAGGATGGAAGACTTATCCTCAAGGACTTCAGTGATTCACTTCCCATTGAAGGTTATAACGGCACCGATATTATAATTACTTCAACATCTGAAGATCTTACTCCTCCCGCGAAAGCCAAGGGTTTAAAACCGGTGTTTCCTGCTGGAACAGATAATACTGGTATTGGTCTTGACGTTGAGAAGACTGACAACCTGATTACCATTACATGTCTCCTCCCTTTCACAAAAGGTGGAGAATATAAGATCAAAGTGCCTGAAAACCTGGCAATTGAAATTTCCAGCGGATGTGAAAGAAATAATGATATCTCCATTAAAAATATGAAAAATGAGATTGATATTAAAAGTTGTCACAATATTGACCTGAAAAATGTGACTGGCCCACTTGTACTTTCAACTATTAGCGGGGATATTAATATAACCTACAGCAACATCAACTCTGCCAAATCATCTTCTGTAAATTCCATTAGCGGCGATATTGATATTACGTTACCTGCTAAAACGGCTACTGAACTTGAATTAAGAACAGTTTCTGGTGCATTCTACTCTGATTTCGACTTCTCAGCAACTCAGAAGAATCTGAAAAAGGTCGGTGGTAACGAAATGAACTATTCTCTGAACGGTGGCGGTTTCAAATTCACTATTGGAAGCGTAAGCGGAAATATTTATCTGAGGAAGGGAAATTAATTCCCTTCCTTACTTTTAACATCTAATACTTATTCCAATGAAAACAGGTACAATTTTAGTTGTATTGTGGTTATGCATTAGTACAATACAGGCTCAGCAGATAATCGAAAAACATATAGATTTTTCAGGAAGAGAATCGCTTTCACTAAAGATTCAGATCGCCGATTCCATAAACATTCAGACATGGAATAAAAATGAGGTCTACATAAAGGCTTCAGTTAATATTAATGAAAATAAAGATAATGAGGCTTATATAACATCATTCGATGAAGCTTCCAGGATAGTAGTTGTTAAAGCAAACTTCATGGATAAATATTTCAAAGGGAAAAATAATTGCTGTAATCAGACTGACATTTACTGGCAGATATATGTTCCCGAAAATACAAAATTTTCTGTGGAGACTATTAACGCTAATGTTAACATAACTGGTCAAACAAGAGAGATGAATGTAAAATCAATAAGTGGTTATATTGATCTTGCAGAGCCGGCAGGCAAACATGCAGATTTAGATTTTTCAACAATTTCGGGCAGAATGTATTCGAACCATGAACTTGCTCTGAATAAGATGCATAGCGGAATCCCTTTAAAGATAATTGAAAAACTAAATAATGGAGGCGATCCGGTTAAACTGGAAACAATAAGCGGCGATATCTTTTTCAGAAAGTCAAATGTTAATTAAGTTTCAATTTTAGCAGAAAAGAATGAGAAAGCTCAATATTCAGGTTGCATTGCGTAATATTCTGCATCACTGGCTGATCTCCTTTATAACTATTTTCGGGTTATCGATAGGGCTGGCTGGCAGCATGTTCATCTTTCTATGGGTTTCAGATGAACTTAACTTCGATCATTTCAATAAGATGGGTTATCGCTTATATCGTGTTGAAGAGGATCAGCCTTATTCCAAAGGACTTTTTCATGTTAATGTCACACCCTGGCCTTCGGGACCTGTGTGGAAAGAAAGTATTCCTGAGATTGAAAATAGCTGCAGAATAACCAGCACAGGGAGTTTACTTTTCCGCAGGAATGATAAAATCTTCTATGAAGATAAAGTAGTGGCGGTAGATTCTTCATTCTTCAGAATGTTCACTTTCCCCCTTCTGGAAGGTGATAGCCGGAGTGTTCTTAGAGACCCTCAATCGATTGTGATCAGTGATGAAATGGCCCGGAAGTATTTTGGAAGTGAAGACGCCCTGGGAAAAAGTATAGAGATAAATAATTCTGAAGCGTTTCAGGTAGCTGGCATAATGAAGAAAATACCTTTCCAATTTCGCATTTCTTATTCAGCTTACTGCAGGGACCTTTGTTCTTGCACTGTTCCTGTCCATTGTGGTAACCGGACTAGCGATCAGTTATCAGGTGGTTAGTGCAATAAGAACCAATCCTGCCAAAAGCCTTAAATATGAATAGGGTATGCGGCTTGAGGTTTCCGGCATCAGGTATGCGGTCTGCAGATATTAGTAGTTTTCAGGTAATGAATTTGCCTGACAGACAAGCATCATTCCATATTAATTAAAGTCTTTACTAAGTGTTTTGTAACCCTTCCTGTAATCGAGCGTTATCAGAGTTGTGACTAGTTGCTTATTGAATTACCCTTTGACAGTTTTTAACCTTATGAAATCTACATTTTTAAAAAGAATTGTTCTTAGCCAGATATTGATTATTCTGTTTACTGGTATTTATGCCCATTCAACTGACTCGACCATCGTAAAAAGATCTTATCAAACGGCATTTACAAAAACCGCCCCTGTGATTGATGGTCTCATGAATGATGATTGCTGGAATCTTGTTGATTGGACATCGGATTTTATACAATCTCAACCGGTGGAAAATAAACCTCCTTCTCAACAGACAGCCTTTAAAATCCTATATGATAATGACAATATCTATATGTTTGTCCGCTGTTATGATACTGAACCTGATAAGATTAGTAAGATTATATCAAGGAGGGATAATTTCAGCGGAGATATGATACTTGTGGAATTCGACAGCCACTATGACAAACAGACAGATTTCTTATTCTCTGCCTCAGCTTCCGGAGCTAAAAGTGATGCGGCTATGAGCGATGATGGCAATAATGAAGATGACAACTGGAACCCGATCTGGTATATGAAAACTGCCGTTGACGATAAGGGTTGGTGTGCCGAAATGAAAATTCCTTTAAGTCAGCTTCGTTTCGATAAGAACAGTGAACAAATATGGGGGCTACAGGTTACACGTGCTATTTATCGTTTGCAGGAACGTTCTCAATGGCAATATATTCCAAAAGGATCCCCCGGGGTAATTCATTTATTTGGTGAACTGCACGGAATAAATAACATAAAGCCAAAAAACCAGATCGAATTAATGCCCTATACAGTCGCACGAACTGAAAGATTTCAAAAAATTGCAGGAGATCCGTTTAATACAGGAAAATTATCGAAGATATCAGCCGGGCTTGACGGGAAGATTAGCCTCTCCAATAATTTTACACTTGATTTCACTATAAACCCGGATTTTGGCCAGGTTGAAGCTGACCCATCGGAGGTAAATCTTACAGCTTTTGAATCATACTTTTCTGAAAAACGTCCCTTTTTTGTTGAAGGTCAGAACATTTATCAGTTTATGCCAGATCAGACTATAGTAATTCATAATATGTATTCCGACAATCTTTTTTACTCCCGGAGGATTGGAAGATATCCTCAGTATTATCCTTCAGTTGGAGACAGTGTACACGTTAAAATGCCTGAATCGACAACAATTCTTGGTGCAATGAAGTTATCAGGGAAAACGAAGAAGGGCCTGTCTATAGGCATTCTCGAAAGTCTGACTTCAAGGGAAGATGCATTAATTGACAGTGCAGGGACAAGGCGAAAAGAGACTGTGGAGCCACTCACAAATTATTTTGTCGGAAGAATTCAGCAGGATTTCAATAAAGGTCAAACAATTCTGGGTGGCATGTTCACGGCGGTGAACAGAGACATAAAATCTACCAATCTCGACTTCCTTCACTCGGCAGCCTTTACTGCCGGATTAGACTTCCAGCATAACTGGAAAGATAGAACCTGGTATTTATCAGGAAATGCTGAATTCAGTGATGTCAAAGGGTCCACTCAATCAATAACTGAAACACAAACATCATCGGCACGGTATTTTCAGAGGCCAGACGCCAAATATCTTTCAGTTGATTCATCCCTCACTTCACTTTCAGGTTACGGTGGAACAGTGAAATTTGGAAAAACAAGTAAAAAAAGATTGCAGTTTGAGACATGTGTTATTGTCCGATCACCCGGACTTGAATTCAACGATATTGGCTATATGAGATACTCAGACGTAATTTATCAGGGAAACTGGATGGGTTACTATCTGCGAAATCCATTCTGGATATTCAATTATTTCTATCTTAATACAAATTACTGGATGTACTTTAACTTTGGTGGCCAGCTTTTGTCAAGAAACTATAATACAAATTTTAATGCCCAGTTCAAAAATAAATGGAGACTCAATGGGCAATTTAACAGAGAGAGCCAGAATATTTCCACAACATTGTTGCGCGGTGGTCCTTCTATTATTACCCCTGGAAACCAGAGCTTTAGCTTGTATCTTTCCACAGATCAGTCGAAAAAACTCTCTTTCTCCAGCGGAATTTTTCAGGGATCAGGTGATGTAAACAGTTTCAGAAATCAGGAGTACTTTGCCGGTGTTTATATAAGGCCTGCAAATTCGATCTCTATTTCGCTTGAACCTGATTATAGCATTCAAAGAACTGAATTGCAGTATGTTAGTACCGCCGGGACCAGCCAGAATCCGTTGTATCTGTTTGGCGCACTAAACCAGAAAACACTGGGTATAACCTTCAGAATAAACTATACTATCAATCCTGAGTTGAGTATTGAATATTATGGTCAGCCTTTTGTTTCAGCGGGAAAGTATTCTGAATATAAGAAAATCACGCAGACCGGTGCGAATAAATTCAATGAAAGATTTCATGTTTTCACTCCAGACGAAATAAGCTATAATTCAGAACTAAACAGCTATAGTGTTGTTGATACTGGAAATGAGATTACAACCTGCTCCTTGGCAAATCCCGATTTTAATTTCCGCCAATTCCGTTCTAACCTTGTAATAAGATGGGAATATTTACCAGGTTCGACTATCTATCTTGTCTGGTCACAGGGCATAACAAGTACTGATACGAACGGATTATTTTCTTATGGGAATGATATGAAGGATCTTTTTAAGATAACTCCGCATAATGTATTCCTTGTGAAGTTTTCTTACTGGTTTGCGTTATAATGGCTCAACGTCTTATTTCTTCTGTGCCCTGCTTGTAAAGTACCCGATTAGTGAGTAGAAAGCTCCTATGATCAATAACCTGAACACATAATTCATCAGGGTATCACTTACTGAATGTGACCTGCGGTCAATGTCAATGAAGTTATAGATGGCATAGATAAGTCCGGCTACCAGTATCATCCAACCAAATATAGATGCCGGAATATAAAAAATTCCAACTCTTTTAAACCATGGAAATTTCATTTTGGAAAGTTTATAGTGAGTAAATTAATATGATAAGAACTGATAAAAAAATATTCATAATATTAAACCAGACGGTCTGCAGGAAGTTTAATGACTTAGGACTGCCTGAAAGGAAATAGATTTTTCGTATACTGAAAGCATTTATTATAATCAGTACAATCGGAGAAATAAGGAAGAAAATCAGAGACATATATTTTTCCCGGCCTGCCAATTCATGAATATTGGTGATTAATGCAGTCCCGGGCATATAAACACTCTTCATTAAAAGCATTAAAATTATAAAGACCGGAATACATAACCACCACCAGCTGACAATAGATTTGTCTTTTGCATTAATAATGGCATTTGCCAGCATATCTTCGTGTTTTAACTGCTTAATTTCAGGCTTTGTCATTTCTGCTAATTTCTTTTCAAAGTTATGTTTTTCCATATTCAATAATGTTAAAAGTTAAATCTGGTTGCATTTATGAAGCTGCTGATTTAAACAAGAAAGGTATATCAAGTCTTTTATAATTATTTCCGGCAAGCGGATTATAGCTTATATATTCTATTGGGATTCGTTTATCTATATCATTTACAAACCTTACACATGCATATTTATTCATTTCAGTATCAGTAATTCCTTTTATCATAGGGATCCGGACAAGCCTGAACACATTCGCCACATGCAATACAAAGGCTCCTGTCGTACCATATAGAAATATCTGAACTTATTCCCTCAGGGCTATGGCACCAGATGCAGCTCAGCGGACATCCTTTCAGGAACACAGAGGTGCGTATTCCCGGACCATCATGAACGGAAAATCGTTTTATCTTGAAAATCATTCCTTCTCTTTCAGTTAATTTCCCCATGAGTTGTCCTTTTAATTATCTCATCCTGCAAATCCTCTGCTAATTCCGTAAAATAAGCTGTATAACCTGCTACCCTTATTGTAAGCCCCCTGTACGATTCAGGATCAGCTTTAGCCTTGATCAATTCCTGTGCAGTTACCACATTGAACTGGACATGATTAATCGGAAGACAAACAAAAGTTTTAAGCAGTGAAGTAAATTTTTCTCTGTCAGAATCATTATTGAAAAACGATGGAAGAAATTTCATATTCAAGAGTGTTCCGTTGGTTGCCAGATATGAAGGTATCCGGCTGACTGAATTCAATACTGCTGTAGGCCCCTGTTTATCTCGTCCGGACATCGGCGACATTCCGCCATCTGCAAGTGGAGTTTGTGCGAATCTGCCATCAGGAGTGGCTGCAACATTCTGCCCCATTGGGACATGTGCCGACACCGTATAAAGACCCATGTGAAATTGCCCTCCCCTGAAATTTTTATATTGTCTGATTTTAGTTGAAAAATAAGTCACCCACTTGGCCCCGAGGTCATCCACCCAGGCAATATCATTCCCGAATTTTGGCACTCGATTTATGCAAAGTTGTCGCAAAAGTTCATTGCCGGCAAAATTGTTCCTCAAGGCATCGAGCATTGTTTCCTTTTTTACAAGTTTGTCATCAAACACAAGCTTCTTAAGCACTGCTAAACTGTCAGCTATATTTGCCACCTGAATTGCCTGGATACCCGAGAAATTATATTTAGCACCTCCGGCCGTTACATCAGTTCCATCAGCAAGACAATTATCTACAACACTTGACAGGAATGGCGAAGGCAAATGTGATTGATGACTTTTTTCAACTGCTTCGCAAGCATGAATCATCTTGTTGATAAAAAAATCAATCTGCTTTCTGAATGCATCTTCCAGTGAAGAATAATCAGTGTGATTATTCAGGAAACCTGTTTTTAAGCCAACCTGTTTACCGGAAATCATGCACATACCATCGTTCAGTGTCAATTCCAGCACCTTCACCAGGTTAAACATTGCAGCGTCACTCCAACCCAGATAATTACCTTGAGTGCTGAGTTCAACACAACCGACAAGTACATAATCAAGGCAATCGCTGTGATCTATACCGATTGTTTTTAAAGCTGGAATAATACTCTCATCATTAACAATCTGAGGCATTCCGGTTCCAAGACCTATCACACGAGTGCATTCGCTTATAAACTCATGAGGAGAATTCTTATGAAGACGGGCTGTTAGATTCGGTTGTGGTAACCTGATATGATCCTGAGTTTTCAGGATCATATATGAAAGTTCATTTGTCGCGTCTTCGCCGTTTTTCGATTGTCCTCCGATAGTAACATTAAACCCTATTGGAAAACCTACAAAGTACTTAGCACTGTGTGCATTGCGCATATATACAATCTGATTGAACTTAATAAATAATGCGTCCAGTAATTCCACTGCATTATCAGGATCAATTCTGCCGGATTTAATATCAGTACTGTAAAATGGGAAAAGATATTGATCCATTCGTCCCGGAGAAAATGAAGAGGCATTTGACTCCATATGCAGGATGACAAAAAGAAACCATAAAGATTGCAGAGCTTCTCTAAAAGTTTCAGGAGGGTTTTCTGACAGCCTCATACAAACCTCCGCAATTTCTTCAAGATTAGTTTTTAAAGAGACATCCTCTTGAATTTTAGCCATATCTGAAGCCAGGGCTCCGTAACGAAAGATAAACTTGCAAGCACCGTCAAGTGTAGTACATAAACTTTTATAAAATACCTTCCGGTCATCATGAGCATTTACAAGCTTATCCTGTGCTGTTCTTAGTAAACCAGAGGGACCAAAATTAAGCCAGTCTTCGACTTTAGGACAGATATGACCCTGAGCGTGATCTTTCTGATTAATTTTTACTACTTTTTCAATTGCAGATATCTCTTCTCCATAAGATCTGTAAATATCATCTTCGAGTGTTTTCCCTCGCCAGTAAGGTTCAATTGTTTCTTTGAAATATGAGATATCATTTTGTTTCACATTAAAAGGATCCTGGGGTCTGAAGGGTAAAGTCTCAATTTCATCCACAAGCCAGTTAATACCCGCTTCCGGAAACACCACTCCAGCCCTTATGTCTGGTGTACGGTTACCTGCAATAATTTCTTCAGGATCAATTGCAATCGGCATCTCTATAAGAGATTTAGCCAAAGCTTCAGAACGTTTTAATATTACCGGGAGGTCCTCATATTGCTGATATACCTGAGTGATTAGTTTTGCCTGTTCAATTGAAAGATATCTTTTAGCAGATAAAGTTTTTTTCCTGAGAGACAAGATTCTGTCAGATGGTTTGAGATTTTGAAAATCAGGTATCATTATTTAATACTTAAAAGATGGTTCAAAGCAGAAGAATCACCAGTTCTAAATGGGTTAAAATTAGAATAATTAATTGGAATACATATCGAGGGCAGAGTCTTGCCAATAATCAGATTTGGTTGGTGAGATTGCTTCGTCGCTTCTCTCCTCGCAATGACCGTAAATTATATTAACTTCAGTTTAGCTCCCAACCTGAAATGACATTACTTGCAGAGTCATTGCGAGCCTGACGGTTCCCAAGCTGTAGCCTTGGCGAAAGAGTGAAGGAGGGCGCGGCAATCTTAAAATCACATCCTGAACTTATTTATACGAATCATTATGAACACTTTTTACAGCCCTGCCTGAAGGATCAATCATATTCTTAAATGATTCATCCCATGCAATAGCTTCAGGCGTACTGCATGCTACTGAAGGAACTGATGGCACACAGGATGCTGCAGAATCCGAAGGGAAATGCTCCGTAAAAATGCACCTGTAGAAATACTCTTCCTTCGACATTGGAGGATTAATTGGGAAGCGGTATTTTGCATTTGCAAGCTGATCATTGGTGACTTCTTTTGAAGAGAGTGCCCTTAAAGTATCAATCCAGTTATATCCTACTCCATCGGAAAATTGCTCTTTTTGCCTCCATGCCACACTCGCGGGGAGATAGTCTTCAAACGCTTTTCTGAGAACCCACTTTTCCATACGATCTTTTTTTATCATCTTGTCCTTAGGATTAAGGCGCATCGCGACATCCATAAATTCTTTATCAAGAAAAGGAACCCGGCCTTCCACACCCCATGCAGCGAGGGATTTGTTGGCGCGAAGGCAGTCGTATAAATGTAATTTACTTATTTTTCTTACGGTTTCTTCATGAAAAGCCCTGGGATCGGGAGCTTTATGAAAATAAAGATAACCGCCAAAAATTTCATCGGCGCCTTCACCTGAAAGTACCATCTTCACCCCCATGGATTTGATCACCCTTGCAAGCAGGTACATCGGAGTAGATGCCCGTATAGTTGTAACATCGTATGTTTCAATGTGATAAATGACGTCTCTTATTGCATCCAGACCTTCCTGAACCGTAAAGTTAATTTCATGATGGATCGTTCCTATATGATCAGCCACTTTCCGGGCAGCGGCCAGATCGGGCGAACCCTGTAGTCCGACTGCAAAAGAGTGCAACTGTGGCCACCATGCCTCACTTTTGTCCTGGGACTCAATTCTCTTAGGCGCAAATTTCTTGGCAATTGCTGAAACCACTGATGAATCAAGACCTCCTGAGAGGAGGACACCGTATGGAACATCCGACATTAGCTGCCGATGAACTGATGCTTCAAGCGCTTCTTTAAGATCCTCAATGCTTGTTTCGTTGTTTTCAACTGCAGAATACTCCATCCAATCGCGTTTATACCATTTTGTCATCACGCCGTCTTTGCTGTAGAGATAATGCCCGGGAGGAAATTCGCTTACCGTGTTGCACACCCCCATGAGAGCCTTCATTTCTGAAGCCACATAGAAGTTGCCGTGCTCGTCGTACCCGGTATACAAGGGGCAAATTCCGATATGGTCGCGGCCTATCATATAGACATCGTTTTTGC
>PLML01000123.1 GCA_003141525.1 Bacteroidales bacterium | reverse complement strand
AATAAACACTGATCTCTTCTTTGAAAGTTGACTCAAGCTCTCCCTTCAGATTATCAACAAACTCACTTACCCAGCCATCATGTTTGTTATCTTTTTGACGGTAACTGATGAAGATGTCATATTCGTAACCGGGGATGAGGCTTGCCATGTTCAGAGGTTCATTTTGATAAAGGTAGGAAAGTTTGGTACATTAGTCAAATAAAAACCACTCACCCAGGGATTAGCCCAGGTGAATGGTAATAGCACTGTTGGTTTTCAGTGGTTCTTGATTACTTAAAGTCGAGGTGAACCATCTCAAAACAACAATAAAGAAAATGCAGCATGACTCGACTAAAAAAAGCCACTCACCCCATAATAGAGATGAGTGGCGTATCCAGCGTTCGATTTTTCGGGATCTATTAACCAGGATGCAGAATAAAATGGCCGGACTTTTATTCCCGGGACATCAATCAAATCCAAGATCGTTCTCAGCAATATCAGCGAAGGTTATCCGGTCTTTAAAACAACAACTGATAACTTGTATTCATACGATCTTAAACCGGCTCTAGTGACTCGCAAAAGGGCTTTATTCGTGCCCGGAATTTTGACGGTTTTGCAGCACATTTTACCATTATTAACTTCTTCGCCTTTTCTTGGTTTTTCTCATGTTTAGTATTCGCTGGGAAGAAGGAGATTTTTATTGATTAGCCAAATTTCAATTTTTGGCAACGGGAACTTGGAGAACTCAATTTTCTTTGATACGATTAGTTTTTCATTTTCATAACACTGCAATATCCAGGACAAATCTTTTGCCTGATATTTATAGATCCATTTTTGAAAAAATATTTTGCCTATTACTCTATCGCACTGGAAGCATAAGATCGTGTCTATCAAACAAAATCCTTCAAGCGAATCCCTGACGTATTTTATGCCGGTAGAAATGAACAACGGGCTCTTCCCAGGATATAAATGAATTGTAAACATCGAGCAATGATTAAACCGTCTTAATCTTTTAGTGATTATTTTTATGTCCATTATTGTAGATATCAAAGGTTTATAAAAAAAGGGCTGGATCTTTCGAACCAACCCTTAATCTTTGTAAAGAATCAGAATTAAACAATCACTTTGACTCCGGAACTGGAGAAAACTGATAAGTATGGTTTATAGAAATTTTCTTACCGTTTGCTAGTTTAATATCATAAGGCTTGCACTCGATTTTTTCTATATTCCCGCTCAGATTTTGCCCTACGAGTAGTTTTGCCTGGTCATTGTTAAGAGTAGTTGGTAACATAACGCTCTTAGTAGTTAAATAAGGCTTCCCAGTACTGTGGGACGTTAATATTTCTATGTTTCCAGTAATAATCGCAACAGTGTATTCCGCTTGCGTTTTTGGATTTTTCCTTTGTTCAATACTTGTAATAGTAACCATGTCTTTAATTGTTTATTGATTAATACTTGATCATTTATTAGCACCCAGAATATCCTGTAACGTTATCTGGCCATCAGGACATAAAGAATGCTATCAAAATTCTAAAGACTAGGACGATTTCGGTGTTGAAAAAAGAGTACTTATTATACAAAGAAATGAATAGGGGTGTGGGCTTGGGGGGTGCGGTCTTTTGATTTTCCAAAAAAAATATTCCATTTCAATCGAGCCGGGGATCTAATGATATGATGTCATGAATCGCTTTAGCATACCATAAATTTTCAAAAAAAAATTTATTTGAAATTTGGCATTTATGCTGGGTAACTTTTCTTTAGAATAAATGAGTAAATGAAGGGTCGTCCACAATAAAAATTAAGCCGGAGCCAATGGAGATAGACTAACCTTCATACGAGTTTGTATATATATATACTATTAAAATATATATATACAAAGTTTATAAAAATACTATCGTGCTCTTACATGCTTAGTTTCATTCATACAAAACCGGTATTGAAATAATTTCAGCTTAAAAGAAATCGTACTTTAGCGGTTTCATTAATGATCTGTCAAAACATGCCAAAGGATAAGTATGCATTACCAGTAGTTGATTCTCTTAAGGAAATTGGATTCCGGTTTGAATATGCAAAGCTGGATGAGGCGATTCCATATATCCAGAATTTTGTTGCTGCCAATATTGAGAGTCTAATTTTACTTTATTACCCTGATCAATATATCTACGATGATGATGGGAATACTATTGATTTAATTAGGTGGGCTGATCCAACCATGATAGAAGATGGACTGTTTGATGAAGCGGAAAAAGAGTTAATTGAAAAGATAATCAGGATTGAAAAAGAGGATATTAGACTGACAGATTATGCTTTATTAGTACACTTCAAGTTCAGAAAGGACAAAAATGTAATACTTAAAGCTCTTAATAGGAGACTAAGGTATATTTATGGAGCTACCGGTAATCTAATTTATCGTTTTGGCATATGGAATCTTGATTTTGTGGAATGTGTAAAGGAATGTTTGTACCATAAGGTCCTTGATGATTTAATTTTATTTATATCATATGAGGGTATTATTAAACCTTCTAAATGGAATCGTCAGTATTTTAAGTACCAGGGGAAAAAAGGGAAAGCTGATAGGTATAAAGCAGATCACCCAGGAAAGAATCATTCCCTTTCTGTAGCATCATATTATTTGGAAGCAGACAAGGAACTGATGAATTTCAGCGATGAATTATTTTCATCAAATTATACGAAGGAGAAAAATGCACGGAATATAATGAGGAAAGCTTTGATTGGAGGTCCAATATTGACACACATTGAAAATAAAGAGAAAACTATCTCTTATTACCTCGGACTCCAAGCCAAGAGCGTTAATACCAGCAAAGATAATAGTAAATCAAATAAAGGAATTCAGCAAAGTAAACGGCAGGCTGTTATAGATGCATACAAAGCAGATCCTAAAAAGCAGATAGTCCAGATTATACTTGAGATTTCACCTGATATTAAGGTTACCAGGAAGTCTGCTTCAAAATACATTAAAGAGTATGAAATGGGTAAAAATAACCGGACGAAAACAACAATATAAAGCTCCTACTATATTGTTGTTTCTGGCTGGTTAAAATTACCCATATTAGTTATTAATATTCCAAGAGTGATTTATATTAAGGTTACAAACTATTGGATCGATTGATTTGTGATGAATTATTATTCCAGGATACATCATAGAATCATTTTCAACATCCAATGTTACATCCAATATGTCAATAAAGTCTTGTAAGTTATTGTAGATCAAATATACATTTAGTCGCCCCGGGATCACAAATTAAACACTAAAGCCTCTGAATATCAGGGGCTTTAGTTATGATGGGGGACTTATTGGGGCCAGAAAATAGAACGATATTTTAAATGAAACTATTAAGTGAGTTTCAGTACGCTGGCTTTAGAGTGAATAGAAATTGTCATAGAGGACTTTTTTTTCAGCAATTCTTCTACCTTTTGGCGAAGTATTTCAGCTGCTGTAAAATTGTTTTGTTACTTTTTCAAGGTTTGAGTAAATTATGCTCACGAAGAATATCAATGGTTTTATTTAAATCGGCTTCTAATTTTTTGGTTACAGTAATATCAATAAATGTTATCACCACCCCATTAATTCTATTCTCCAATGTTCGATAAGGCATTATTCGAACCTTAAACCATCTTTGGTCGTAGGTTGGGATATTACTTTCCTTAGAAATCAGCGTACGTAATACTTCTCTGGCATGGTCAGCTATTTCAGGATACTGTAAATCGGAAACCATTTCGGTAAAAAGTCTGCCAATATCAGACGGTCGTAGTTTAATTAGTTTAGTCAATTGGCCGGTATACCTGCGTATGTTCAATTCATTGTCGAGTAACAAGGTAGCAATGTCGGTACTGTTTAGAAGGTTTTTAATGTCGTTATTTGCCTCCATAAACTCAACTACCTTGCTCTGCAACGTCATATTTACTGTTTGCAGTTCTTCATTCAGGCTTTGCATTTCTTCCTTCGATATAGTGAGTTCTTGGTTGGCGGACTGTAGTTCTTCGTTGGTGGACTGTAATTCTTCGTTGGTGGATTTTAACTCTTCCTGCGAAGTCTGCATTTCTTCACGAGTGCATTCCAACTGTTCAAGAGTGCGCTGCAAATCACTATCAGATTCATACTTACGGGTAGATGAATTTTGTTTTCCAGTTTTCGATTTTATAATTATAGAGTTTGGAAGGGCAATCACATCTGCAAAAACTATTAAAATAGTGTCTTTAAATTCGTCATGCTTCTCAGTGGATTGAATAGTAATATCTACAAACTGATTGCCTCCATTTTTTTTTACTTTTATGTTTCGTAAAATAATTGGTTTGTAATTTTGTTTTACGTTTCGAATAGCACTCAATAATTCGTTACGCAAGTCTTCACTTGCCATTGTATAGATGTTCATGATAGCTTTTCCTGCGGCAGGTTCTAAGTATTTACCTATTCTGCCTGTAATATAAAGAATGTCGCCTTCCTGATTTATCAACACACTGGCAGGGGCAAAGCGTTGCAGCAATAATTGTTCGGCAAAGGTCTGAATTTTAGAAGTAGCTTTAACAGATGTAATATCTTCCTGAGTTCGTTTAATTGAATGAGAAAAGGAACTTAGGAAGTTCATCTTATCAATTTCTTTTGGAGTTATGGAGCGTTTGTAGATTTTTAATTTCTTATCAATCGTAGTAAATAGCATATCTTGTGAGTTTACATTTTCGGAAGTGCCAAGTATCATTAATCCACCTGTATTGAGACAGTAATAAAACAAATTCATCAGTTTTTTCTGTAATTTAGATTCGAAGTATATCAATAAATTACGGCACAAAAGAAAATCTAATTTTGTGAAAGGAGGGTCTTTTATCACATCATGTGGTGCAAATACCAACATTTCACGTATAGAAGTATTAACCCAATACTTGTCTTCTTTTTTTGTGAAAAATTTGGTTATCCGTTCAGACGATACATTGGCAACAATATTTGAACTGAAAACTCCTCTTCTTGCTATTTTAATGGCATCGCTGTTTATATCGGTGGCAAATATCTGCAAAGTTAAATTTTTACTTTGCTTCACTTTTTCGTAGGCTTCTTTAAAAACAATTGCAAATGAATACGCTTCTTCCCCTGTTGAACAACCTGTAACCCATACCCGCAGCACATATCCGTTTGGTAATTCATTAAACAAATCAGGTAGAATTTGCTCTTTTAGCTTCTCCCATACTACTGAATCACGAAAAAAATTTGTTACACCAATTAATAACTCTCTGAAAAGAATCTCCAACTCCTTTGGGTTTTCCTGTAAAAAGCAGACATAGTTGGCAATTTTGTCTATTTGATGAATAACCATGCGCCTTTCGATACGTCTATACATAGTGGGATTTTTATACAAAGAAAAATCGTGTCCCGTTTGTGTACGAAGTAAGACGACTATTTTTTCGAGATTGGTTTTGTTTTTATCATCTATTGTAAGATTTTTTGTATTAGAAGGATCATTTTTGAGAAAAGCAATAAGTTTAGCGGGTAAGTCGTATGCCGATGCGATAATATCAACTGTTACTGCGTCAATGGCACTATTTGGCATGCCATTAAAGTTTGATGTCAGTGGGTCTTGTACCAATACTATCCCATTTTTTTCTTTAATCGCTTTCACTCCAAAGCTGCCATCTGAACCATTGCCCGAAAGAATGATGCCAATACTTTTTTCCTGTTGGTCATCAGCTAATGAGCGGAAAAAAATATCTATAGGAAGTCGTAAACCCAGCAATTCAGTTGGCTCGAATAAATGCAGATAACCGTTTAAAATAGACATGCTCTTGTTGGGTGGCATCAAATATACATGGTTTGGTTTAACTTGCAAGCGGTCGGTTACCTGAGTTACCTTTATAACAGTAGTTCGTTGAAGGAGATAAGGCATGATGCCTACATGGGTTTTGTCGAGATGTTGAATAATCACGAATGCCATACCAGTGTCTTTCGGCATATTAGCAAAAAATTGTTCCAATGTCTCCAGTCCACCAGACGAAGCTCCTATTCCAACAATAGGAAAATTGCGAGAAATTGAATTTTGCCGTTTTGTAGGTTTTAAAATGGATGTTGTTTTTTGTTCCTTTTCAATGATGATTTTTTTCACGAGTTAATATTTTATGTATTGGCAATACTGACTTGATATTCTTGTATTTTAATGATTTGAAAAATAGTTGATTTTATGTTATTCAAACTTCCCTTTATTTGTATATGTTAATGTTGAATCTTTTCATATTTCTGAACGAATAAACTATGTAAAAGTTTGCCGAAAGAATTTGTGTCACTTATAGTTACGATAAGATATAAAGTATGAGTTAATAATTTCAGAAGATTCCAATAAGAAGTGTTAAGTTACAATTGACTGAGATAAACTTATTAAAATGCAAGTTATCCAATTAATTTTCATAAACTTTATAAATATAGAATAGAATGAAGAAATTAAATTCACTGGATGCAAAAGAAATCGGTGATGGTCTTGGCATCAATTGGAAAGAGGTACAGCTGGTTTAATTCACAAAAGGAGTAAATGTTGAGTTTGAAATTAAACGAGCACCCAACAGCGTGCATTTTTTAAGACTCACAGAATTTTCAAACTATAAAGTAATTACCTATGAAAACTAAGAGTGCTACAAAAGATTTTCCTGTCGTTTGCCTGGGCGGTTCGGCCGGGGGACTCGACGCCTATACCCGTTTACTACAGCATCTCCCGGAAGATATGGGTGTTGCTATCGTTATCGTCAATCACTTGAGAACCGTAGCCACTAGACTTCACGAGATTCTCCCACACTATACACAGATGCCGGTTGAACTTATTACGGAAAGGCTAGACATTCAGCCCAATCGCGTGTTTATCATCCCTGAAAAACGAGACTTGCACGTTCTTGATGATGAGTTTCGTCTAAAGCCAATATCAAAGCCCAGGGGATGGCCCGATGTGATTACAGTTTTTCTGCGTTCACTAACGGAGCATTGGGATGGTAAACTTATTGCCGTAATTGTATCCGGCTACGACGGTGATGGGGCAGCAGCTTTATGCGGCATAAAAGAAGTAGGTGGCATTACAATTGCACAGAAGCCAGACACAGCTTCACAACCAGATATGCCAAAGAGTGCAATAGCAAGCGGATGTATAGATTTTATTCTTTCACCTGAGGATATCGCCAAAGAAATTGTACGAATTGCACATACGATTGAATAGTACATCGGTAAGTAGCATGGCATTAGTGACCCGTTACTTCGATATCTCTACGACAAAAAATACAGAACGCAAGCTAACACTGATTGTGCTAAACGTCACGAATACGTCACACTTCAGTCTTAAACTCTCATCTAATGTGTCTGAGATGCCCGCAGATTCCTTTTCTGCTGGTTGGGCGTTCGAGTCGCCCCTGGATCACAAAAGCCACTGTAATTAACTGTAATACAGTGGCTATTTTTTTTATATACGTATTTACATACACTTTTATCTCTAAACCTCCCCTTTTTTTTATCTATTAAGCAATAAGCCCCGGTGTGCTTTCCGGAGACTTACCTCTCGCTGTAGGGTTCGTGCTAGCGTCCCTGACATGTTATTTGTTTTTAATTTTAAAATCCTCCGGGGCCAAAAGCAAACAGTTAACACTATTTAATTACTGACTTGATCCAGGCATTTGAACTAGTGCCTGCTCTTACACTTTTGATCGCTGATTTAGCTTCTTCAAGTGAAGAATATTTCCCAATGCTAACACTGTAATAACCTTCTGTTGTCGGAGGAAGGATAATGATATTATTATTGAAGTCATTTTTTGATTTTTCTGCTTTTTGTTGAGCCAGCGTTAGATTTCTAAAACTTCCAACAATTATATAGTAATCAATCTGTACTTTATCAACATTATTTGTTTTTGTGCTATCAGAAAGAGTAATCTCCTTAGTTGCAGGTTCCTTTGCATTTGTATGTGGAGCAAGTGTTGAAGCAATGTTCTTTAAAGTGATTTCCTGATTTGAGTAATTTATTACATAAGCTACAGCAATTAGAAACAATACTGTAATTATTAAAATCGCCTTTTTCATGGTATTATTATATTTAATCCAGAACAAAGAAAATATCCGGTAGATAAGATATTTTTTGATTGTTGTGAATCGCAGATAAATCTCAAAGAAATTTCATGAGCCTACCCATCGCTTTTGTTATGCTAATTTAGGAATTATTTGTAAAGCGTGATCTGCACTTTAAGAATTTTCAATTTCTTTTTTTCTCTATCACTTTCACTTAAAAACAGAAAAATTCATTAATTTTTAATTATGAGTCAGGGCCTCACTGGGGATTCGGGTTTGACTAACCACGCTACTGATATTCACGTATTTGCAATTCAAATTTATAAACATCCATAGCCAAAAACAAATCTTTCTTGTATCTGGGAGAAATAAGGTTTATTTTTGGTAGTCAGGTGTCCTTAGTGAAGAATTGATAAAAAAGCAATAACTTTCTAAAATAGGTAAAAACTTCAAAATGACAAAAGAAGATCTTATTAACGCGATTGCAGAAAAAACAGGAATTGAAAAGGTAACAATTCAAAAGACAATTGAGGCCTTCATGGAGTCGGTAAAAGATTTAAAGGTAAAGTGAAGTAATGTTTATCTTAGAGGTTTTGGGAGCTTTATCGTTAAGAAAAGAGCTAAGAAAACTGCAAGAAATATTTCAAAGAATACGTCAATTATTATTCTGGCTCATAATATCCCGGCTTTTAGACCTGCCAATACTTTTATTACAAAAGTCAAAACACAAGGGAAACCGAAACCATTTCCTGGAACTGATGATGGACCAGGTTTAAAAAAGTAAATAAATCAGAGAAATGACACTAGTTTCTTAGTGTGTTATACTCGCAAATTGAGTCCTCGAAAATAAGATTAGGGGGGTTGAAATAATTTTATTTCTTATGTGGAGCATCCCTGTAGACACGATGAATACCATCAGCACGAACGGAACCAGATTGAAAGATTGTTGATCGTACTTTATTTACTGAATCAGTATATGCAGGACAAACTTCCCTGTTGCATCCAACAGTCAGGATAAGAACCAGAAGAAATAATACCTTTTTCATAGCGTGTAAAATTAAGGTAATTTCATCACTCCCGGAACAGGATTGATATGATAANNGATAAAAACAATAACTTATTGCCTGCCCCAGGAAATCATCACAGGAGGCTTTTTATCTTAACACAATATATGGTTTTAAACAATTGATTTAGGGAAATAAAATTGACTTTGGCATTAGCAAGGTCTAACTTTGCTTGCAAGAGAAGAAAAGACAAAAGTGTTTTTATACTCCTATTTAGATTTGGATAAAGTACTTTTATTACATATATACAAATTAAAAGTAAGAGAAAATGAGCATTGAAATAAAACAACTGAAGAAATCAGTACTTCTAATTCTATTAGCTATATCAATATGTCTCAATATATTGTATCTATTCGGTATAATTGGATTTAAATTAGGACTTTTACCTCAAAAAACTCAACATGTGGAAAAACAATTTTTGAAACATAATTTTATTGATTCTCCCATTCACCCCGGAACAATTCCTATTCACCCTGAAATGATTGCTGATACGACTGATAAAGAACTGTTGAAAATTCCAGGTGACTCGCTTAAACCGATTTATTAAAAAGAATTTATTTTTTTGCAATTTTTAAAACAAAAAAAGGAGAGTGAATATTAAAATTAAACTCCTTTTGTTTGCAGAATATGGAATGTAATAGCTGTCTCTGCATATTCAATGTTCAAACATTTGGCTAAAGATTCTAATGCTCCTTTGCTCGAGGCATATGAACTTATATTCATATATCCGGTAACACCTACCCCTGAACTGGTAAAGTATATCTTCCCTTGTTTCTGAGCTTTCATGACAGGGATTACCGACTCAGTCAGATTTATTGCGCCATAAAAATTCACATCCATTACTTTGTCAAAATCCTCTCTGCTATGTTCTCCGAAATTTTTAAATAAACATAAGCAAGCATTATGAAGGGCATAATGTATGGCATTAAAATGGTTGCAGTTCTGATCAATTGCTGATTTTCAATTAGTTTCCGGACAAAAATACTCAAATCAGAATTTATGTTTTTCTGATAACACGACTTAAAAATAATGATTATATCTTTTCTGATAATCCACAAAGTCATTAACCCACCCATCACCTTTATTATCTTTCTGGTGGTAACTGATGAAGATGTTGTATTCGTAACCCGAGATGAGACCTGCCATGATAGTTATTCATTATGATAAAGTTATGAAAGACATTGGCACAAGTCAAATAAAAAAACAGTCACCTGATCTTCTGTCACAAAGTAACTTGTAAAACTCTTAACTTGATTGAACCAAATTTTAGGTGACCTGTCACAGATTCCCCGATTAAATAAATTTTACCTTTGTCTTAATTGGATGTAACCTTGAAACTAAAATCAGTATGTATTTCTGTTTAAAAATTTAATCTTGTAAGTATGAAAAAAATAATCACTGTCATTCTCAGCACCATATTATTAGCCATTGCTTGCGACAAAAGTTCTGAAAAGAAGAGCTCCTCTAAAATTTCTTCTTCTAAATTATTTGTAATTGATGAGGGTTATGTTGACTCGCATGGAATAATGATTTATTACAAGGCATTTGGAAAAGGTGAACCTCTGGTAATCCTTCATGGAGGTCCTGGCGCATCCCACGACTATTTTCTCCCGTACCTCTTACCATTAGCCCGGAATAATCGACTCATCTTCATTGATGAGCGCGGTTCAGGGCGTTCCCAGAAAATCGAGAAAACATCAGGGTACACTGTTGAGAATATGGTGGAGGATATCGAAGCAGTCCGTCAGGAGTTAGAACTTGGCAAGATAAATCTCCTGGGACATTCGTGCGGTGGCGTTCTTGCACAGGCATACGCTTTGAAGTACCAGGAAAACCTGTCCCATCTGATTTTATGCAGTACCTTTCATAGTACAAAAAAAATGAATGAAGTACTCAAAAAAATAAAGGAAAAAATGGCACCAGAGCTTCGGATGCGAATTGAAAAGATGGAGAAAGCAGGATTGTATGGTCAGGGAATGGATTATGAAAAAAACAGGTATACCTCAGAATACATGATCGCTGCATGGGGCGAAGGTTACTTCCCTTATCTCTATCAAAATCATCCTGATCCCAACTATGACCCGATTGCTAGCGGGATTATGGCATGGGATGTATATAGAGAGATGTGGGGATCAAATGGCGAGTATGTCATAGATGGCAATCTGGCATCTGTTGAATATGGAGACAGGCTTTCAACCATTATGGTTCCTACCCTTATAACAGCCGGTGATAATGATGAGTGTGACCCATCGCTTTCAAAAGAGATGAACGAAAAGATAGCAGGTTCAAAGCTTGTCATCCTTCCTAAAAGCGGACACATGACATTCGTTGATCAACCATCGCTTTTCATTTCGGCACTTGATGAATTTCTGCATCCGGGGAAATGACTCCAGCTTCTTTATATCTGATATTTAAGGATTTACAGATTTTAAAACTCTTGAATCAAATGACCATTTCCCGCCACCATAAATAATTAATAAGATAAGCAGTATTGTTAAAGAAAAATCGATATTGTATTCATGTGCGAAAGTCCAGAAACCTTTGGTTGTAAGCAAAGGCAATTTTGTTGTTATGAAAGCTGTTATCATTATGATTAACAGAGGAATAGAAGCTAGTCGTGTAAATAATCCAAACAAAATCAGGATGCCACAAGATATTTCAAATGCGCCTGTGAAATAGGCCCAAAAGTAAGCATGCCTAAAACCAATTCCCTGAAAAAAAGCTGGTCCAAGTATCTCCAGAAACAGGTATTTCTGGATTCCTTCAGAAATAAAAATTAAACCGACTATTAACCTTATGAATATTGTTTTCTTATCATCCCCTGTATTCAGGATATGTACTTTAGTGCTGCTTCCCGTTTTCATTATAACCCAATTTGATTATAATGATAAACACCATATCATCCACAATGTTTAATTTATAACATTATATCTTGTCCTTTAAAAAAGAATTGATGTGCTTTTATGGACTTAGTACTTGTTATAAAGCGGGGCCAATCTTTTCCTTTATTTCTTTGGGCAATGCACTCTTATTCACCATTACAGATATAGTTTTAAGCAGTAAATATTCCTTTGACATATATATATACCCTCCGCAATTCCTTTGATCACTTGAATTCTTAACAATATAAAATCTTTTTCCTTTATTGTTCTCTGCGATACCGATAATATGCATGTTATGGACATCTGTTGTGGTATAATTATCAAAAGCGATCTGCCGCATTTGTTGGGTAATGTTATTTATACTATCATTTAATACTGCAAAACCATCATTGTATGTATAAGTATCACCGTCCCAACACACTGAATAATTGTGTAATAAAGCATAATCTACCACATTACTGAAATCATTTATAGGAAGGTTCAAGTAGTAGTTATTATTCCAGTTCGCTTCAATCTCCAGAATAAACTTTGAATAAAAGGGATGATGGCTGAATGAAGTTATTTCCACATAATCATCAGGATTGATTCCAACCAACTCTTTGGCAAACGATTTTGGAGTATAACTCTTTTGTTTATATATAAAAGTATCAGGGGCTTTTCCCATAGTACCGGATAAAATTTCACTGATATCTTTTCTGTATCCTTCAGCTGTCATATTTCCACGTCCGGAATTCACATAATACTTGACCTTTTCGAACAAAGCTTTATCCATCTCTCCATGATCGTATTTAGAGGTGGAGTCTTTTTTCCCGGAATAGACTCTTTGAGGAATTGCTCCGAAATTCTTATATGCACTCAATGCGCTAAATGTCAAATCGCCCGGTCCAAAATAGCTTTTGCCATTCATCCTTATATATTTCTCGGCCTTATCGATAACCGTTGGAGTTACAAAAAACATCGGCGAAAGAACAACGGGACTTTTCCCGAGCCTTATGGCTTCTGTTTCAATAAAAGATGTGGTTGCAAAGCTCCAGCAAAGACCGGTTGCCTGTTGATCCTTAACAGGGGAGCTTTCAATCAGTTTAATGATTTTATATCCTTCAATGTCAGGATTTAGATTTGTTTTAAGTGTGAATACATAATTTGTACGACTTAACCTTAAACCAAGAGCACCACCCCATAAACCATCAATAACCGAGTCCCCGGGAAGAATTCTTCCTTTAAATATAATTCCTGCATTTAAAGATGAAGCATCGACAAATACACTATCCCGGACAGTCCATACTTTATCCATGGCAAGGTCCTTTAATCCCTGGTCCGGACTGTCAAGAAATCCTTTGATACTGTCTTTTGATAATTCAAATCTTAATAAAGCGCGCATTGAAAATTGATCTGTAGTAACTTTGCCCATCCATGAACCCGGCAGAACACGGGTCTTATTGTCCTGAGAATAAATTAACGATGGCAGAAGAAAGAAAAGTAAAAAAATAATTGTTTTCGTTTTCATAATTAATAGTTTTCAAAATAAATATAATGTTATTCTTATGGATAGACGGTCAACTTAACAATAAGCTGCATGTTATCTGAATATTTTATTTTTTACCCTCAACAACAACATCAGTCAATCCATTTGTGCATTTGTAAAAGCAAATCATGGAGTAAACCAAAATTATTGTACATTTATTGGTTGATAATTCATTTGCATAATATTTCTAAATTCAATTTCCAATGAAAATGACCGGTAGAAAATTCAGCTATGCATTTGTGCTGGTAATCTTTTTACTCAGTGCATGCAAAAAAGAGCAGGTAACTACATCACTTCCACGAAGCGTTCCGGAAAAAGAGGATGTTTCATCACAGGGGATTATTGATTTTCTTAATGCAGCCGCAAAGAGCAAACATGAATTCCACAGTTTTATGTTCCTGCGACATGGCAAGGTAATTGCCGAAGGATGGTGGAATCCATACAAACCTGAACTTAAACATACATTATATTCCACCAGTAAAAGCTTTACAGCCACTGCAGTTGGTTTTGCTGTAAGTGAAAAAAAGTTATCTGTCGATGATAAAGTCATTTCTTTTTTCCCTGATGCATTACCGGATACTGTAAGTCCATTTTTGTCAAAAATGAAGGTTAAAGATTTGCTAAGCATGTCGGCAGGACAGGATCCTGATCCAACCTTTAAAACGGTAGTAAGTGACAGCAATTGGGTTAAGTCATTCCTGGCAAAACCGGTCGTCCACGAACCGGGTTCGAAATTTTTGTATAATACTTTAGCCACCTATATGTTATCTGCCATAGTGCAGAAAGTTACAGGAGAAAGGGTAATTGACTTCCTGAAACCACGGCTGTTCGAACCTCTTGCAATTGAAGGAATGGATTGGGAAGTTGATCCTCATGGAATTAATACAGGAGGTTGGGGCCTAAGGCTGAAAACTGAAGATATGGCTAAATTTGGTCAGCTTTTTTTACAAAAAGGCAAATGGAACGGGAAACAGGTCCTGCCTGTCTCATGGATTGATGAAGCTACCACGCTAAAGATTTATCAGGCTCCGGATGCCCCTCAATCCAAAAAGGATTCAAGTGACTGGATGCAAGGCTACTGTTACCAGATGTGGCGCTGCCGTCACAACTGTTTCCGTGCTGATGGAGCCTACGGGCAGTATATCATTGTCATGCCCGATCAGGATGCTGTAATCGCCATTACTGCCGAAACTCCTGATATGCAGGACGAAATAAACCTTGTATGGGAATACTTATTGCCAGCTATAAAAACTGGTAAATTGGCTGAAAACACTTCCCTGTCCTCAAATCTTAAGCAAAAATTATCATCTCTGGCACTTCCATTCCCTGTTGCAGGTAGTGGTTCTGTTGTTGCTTCACAAATTTCGGGCAAAACCTTTGCACTCGAATCAAATAATAAACACCTTGAGTCAATGAACTTTCAATTTATGGACAATAAGTGTCAGGTTTCCATGATGATTGATTCCAGCCGCTATAACTTTTCTTTAGGATCAGGACAATGGATCACCGGCGAAACGACGCTTTTGGGGCCCAATTTATTATTGCTTGCTAAAGCTCATTTTGTTGGTCTTCCACCTGCCAAAGTTGCCGGGAGTTTCGGCTGGAAGGATGAAAATACCCTGGAACTGGTGTTGCGTTATATTGAAAGTCCGCATACAGAAACAATTACCTCCAAGTTTGATAAGAATAATGTGACAGTTGGTTTTCATTATAGCAATACGCCGGATAATATTCAGCCTGGCTTAAAAGGTATCGTAAGAGATTAAAAAAATCGATATTCTGTAAGCGCTTGTTTCATCGGATGAAACAATGGATGGTACAACCCGGCATTTTAAATAATTGCAGCAATTAAGCCCGATTGCATGATGAGAATTTATTTACATTCTTGTTAAGGTTACTTCTATTTTATTAACTGTTTTGCTGTCAGGATAAAGAGTGCTCCATACCATGTATTTCCTTTTATTGACATAGTGGTGTTTGGTAAAGTGGCATCTTTTTTTGGATTATCTTTTGGATCCTCTTGCTTTGGATCCAATTTCGATTGCAATTGATTTCCTGTTACAGACCAGGTCCCAGTGAATGTGCGCACCTTTGATGAACCATGGATACTTGTAGATTTCATTACATAAGTATGGTCTGATTTAAATTCATATACAACGCTGCCAATGGTTGTCATTTGTGTTTCCAAAAACTGTTTGCCATAGGTTTTGGCTCCTTCGGCGGTAAGGAACTGTTTAGTTGATACCCCATTCCATTTACCCTCAATGGATTGCGCATCGCATTTATTAAGGTTTGAAAATCCAAATGTAATACCGGTAATTATAAGTAAAGCTTTTAATATAAAAGCGTTAAGAGTTTTTGTTTTCATCTTGTTATTTTAATTGATTAATTCTTTTTTATACTTGTCCAGGTAACCAGAGATAATGCTATCAATTCTGCTATAGTTCTTATTATATGGAAGGACCACCATTTGTCTCGAAGCTCAGACAAATTACCCGGAAGAGAATCAGTAGTCCATGTCATTATAATTTTATTAATCGGTTGATTACCAAATCGTGATATAAGGATACATACAATAAAAAATACAGCAGCTATGAATAAAGTAATAAAAACCGGTTTATTGGCTTTTTGAAGAAAGGCAGATATTATTGTTATAATTGTTGCAAAAACGACAAGCGAAATCATTAATACATTAAGTGCCCGGATAGTATTTTGTTGTTGTTCAATATAAGTTGAAGGGGATAAATCCAACGGATTAAATCCAATCCATATTCCAAAACTAATCCCTGCAAGCAATGCAGCTACAATAATATTAAGAAACCGAATAATTGAAGTTGTCATAATTTTGGTATTTAAATGAGATTCAACGATTGAATAAGGCATTATATCGTGTACAATTTTGACTTAGACGGGGAAATTCTTATTAATTGATTATATACACAGTACTATCACAGCATTCTTTTCGCTAAACAAATAGAGAATTGATAAAGAGAGAAACCCGAATATCTAATTACCCCAAATTTCTTTCATTACTAAGTTAAGGTCAATTAAAGCTTTATGGCAGTCACCATAAAAGGAAGAACCATGCATTGTTGCTAGTGTTTTTGGTTTAAGTTCTGCCAGTGTATTAAGCAATTTAGAGGTATTGCGGGTGTAGGGCGTATATTCCAATAAAGGTCCTTTTTCATATTCAAGAATGGCATTTTTATATGCACCTAAAATGTCTTTATCGGTCAAATCAACCACATCTCCGTTTTGATGAAATAAATCGGAACACAAAAGGGTTCCATTTGTTTCCTCGTACATTATTCCTGCATCCCAGCCGTGAGGCAAATGCGGAGTCCGGATAAAACGGTAAGTATATTGACCAGTCTTCAGGAAAGTATTGTCTTTCATAGCAAGAACCGGTCTTATAGCATAATCTGTCATATTGAGAAGAGCACCTGCCTCACTACAAACTCCTCTGGCATCTGGCGCTGCTTGCAACCAATCATTAAGTGACCCGCATTCATCTACCTCAAAATGGCTGAAGCCAATCCACCTGATGTGTGATGGTGGAATGATTTTGTTAACGGCTTCCAATAATAAAGGAAACATTTGTTTCATGCCTGCGTGAAAAAGCATGGGTTCATCATCTTTAATGAGAAAATGATTGAACTGTAAGTTAATTTCCGGTACAAAGACCGAGATTCTGTAAACGTCTGGTGCAATTTCTGAAGTATTAATCATGGTATTTGATTTAAGATTTGTGATAAATTATTAAATTATCAAATTATTAATTCGTGTTTGGTCTCCTCTTGAATGCAAATCCTTGCCCCCAACTTGTTTATCTAGATAATAGAAGTCTCTCAATTATAACAAAATGCTCTGATAAAAGTTCACTGGATTTTTTTCAGTTCTTTTATTCTAATTTGAATTTTGATTAAACTAATGTCAGTTTTTTTCCACATGATTTCCTGACCCTTATTTGTATAAAAAAATCCATCCTCCATAGATTTACATGGTGAATGGAATTCGCACTGTGTATTTTCAGGGATCACATATCAGGTAGTACCGGCCTTAAAAATGGCACTTATTATTTGTATTTGCTATTGTTATGTCAGAGTTCATGCGTGTAACTCGGCATACCTTCGGGCCAACTCTGAACATTTTACCCATTCGAAGGTTGATCCGAATACCTTTTGTATCCNNATGAGCTGGCGGATCCTGCCTGTTTTTCCATCGGGTGATACAAGCCTGTCGATGCCATCCTTAATAAATTTAGGACGATCCTTTTTGTCAGGCAGATCCATAGACCAAAAAATGTCACCTGCATTTGCAGGTACACTGACTACAACCTGACCCCGGTCGGGGTTTTTGTACTTCACATTGCATTGATATGGTTTCTCTTTATCTGATGCGGCATACAGGAAGTACCAGGTCAGCTTACGTTTATAGATATTCCACTGTGCATCAGCCAGTGCCTGGGCATATTTATCTTCCACATCGATACCTGAAACCCAGGGTGAGGTGATTCCGGTAGACTCTATTCCAACATTTTTGAGAATCTGGAAGGCCAGCGAAAAATATTCCACAACCTCTTCCTTTGATGCCTGTGTGATCCATGTATCCTCATACATATGGCGCCGATAATTTCCGGTTTTAAGATCGTACGAACTTAAATGGGTCAGAAACTCGGGAGTTATGTCAAAACGCGGAGCGACCCGCTCACGCATCAGCTTCAGAAACTCAAGCAGGTGATCCTGGGGTACTCTTTTAAGTGACTGGTCAATGCGTCCCAGGCAACTCGGCATGGGGATAATCGTGAACTTGCCGTGAAGATCAAACCGGTCAAAAACATCTGCTACCTTCCTTGTAAACATGGCAGGAACAAGGAATGGAGTCTCATAACCCGGCAACTCATAGAAAAGAGGATCAACTGGGGATCCGTCGTCAACAATTAGCGAAAAAGGTATTTTACCAGCGAAGCCCCGGCCTGTGGATATATCACCTTTAACTGGCAGCGTTGCTGCCATAACCTTTCCAATGGAGCCTGAAAATACTCCTGCAGCCAGTCCTGTACCTGCGTATTTCAATAATGTCCTTCGATTCATTTTATTCATTGATACGTTTTTTAGACATTTCCATCCGTAAATTTAAATATTATATTTACTACTTAAAAAATTATAACCGCAAAGCACGCAAAGCCAAAACCATGTTTGAAACTCTTTGCGATCTTAGGTTTTAAATCTTTGCGACCTTTGCGGTTATTGGAAATCAATCTCTCAGAATTTCAATCATTTCGAGAATCGCTTCTGTATCAATCGCATCTTTTACTGGTGACAAACCTAAAAATGGCCTTACCTTATTAAGATCATCACCAGTAATAAGATCTTTTCCTATGATAATATTATAAATCAATGCTGATTTCAACGTGTTGGATTTTACCCTGAAAGTATGCTGACTATTCCTTGCAGGAAAAATATGCACAAATCTTTTAGGATTGTCGTGATACTTCAAAGTCCACTGAGAACCGTCTGATAATGATATTATCCTGAAGCAATCCATCTTTGTCCCTGCCCAAACAGAATAATTCTCTTTTCTTAAAATGTCTTTCCGCATAAGGAATTCTTCTGCTTCGATACAAACTTTCCTGATTGACAATGAACCGGTATAGATATCCATTACTGATGTTCCAATATGCCTGAGTTCCTTAGTAAGCACCGCTATGTCAGAGCTGGACTTATCAATATTAAGATTAATAAATTCTCTTATAAATCCCAGATGGTGTTTGATGGGATTGAATAAAAAGGGTTCAGGTATTTGATAATCAGTATTCATAATATTGATCACAAAGATATGCCAAACATGAGGAAAAAAAGAAGAATGATCTGTGCCTTATATTTGGATATTCATAATTGATTATCTTTAAATCAAAAAGAAATAGCTTGTAATAAGAATCAGTCAATAGCCGAGTTTTTTATTAATGAATTCATAATGAAAAAGATTCATCGAAATATAATTGATTACATGTACGATAATTAACTTCATAAACCAAAAAAAAGTATAAAAATGAAAACATTTTCACTTAAATTTTTCCTGGGACTATTGGTCCTTGTCATTATCTGCAGCGCAATATCAAGCAAAAGAGATCCGCTGGCTCTTTATGCTGAACTGGATAAGAATGCACCCCTGAATACTTTGACTGCCAAGGAGAAGGCTAATGGCTGGCAGTTGTTATTCGATGGCAAAAAAAATGACGGATGGCATGGATACAATATGAAAGTATTCCCTGATTGCTGGAAAATCGACGACGGAACTTTTACGACAATCACTACTGGCAGTCAGGAAGGCCTTGACATAGTCACAGATAAAGTGTACCGTAGTTTTGCATTCAGCGTTGACTATAAGATGGATACAGCAACTAACAGCGGAGTTATATTCCAGATCAAGGAAGATCCCAAATACAAATTCCCATATGAAACCGGTCCTGAATTTCAGATTATTGATCATGAAAACTGGAAAGATAAACTTGAGAACTGGCAGATCAATGGTGCAAATTATGCGATGTATCCCCCTATTGCAAAACCATACAAGCCGGTCGGTGAATGGAATCATCTGTTTCTGGTAGTTGACGGGAATTTTGTCACTCAGATGCTGAATGATGTGGTAGTTGTGAAATATGAAAAAAACTCTGATGACTGGAAAAAACGTCGGGATAGTGGTAAATGGACAGGTTTCCCGGATTGGGGAAAATTCGATGAGGGCCATATTTCACTTCAGAACCACGGGACCAAAGTGTGGTTCAGGAATATTAAACTGAAACAGCTATAACCACATTTGAAACATTTAAAGACATGTCAAATTCAGATAAAACCAGGAGGGGCTTTTTAAAGAAGGCAGGACTTATCACTGCCGGCATGACAATTATTCCAGGGAAGGTTATGAGTGGTTTCGGACACAAAGCCCCGAGCGATAAGCTTAATATTGCTGGTGTCGGAATAGGTGGCAAAGGACACACAAACCTGCATGGAATGGCGACTGAAAACATAGTTGCCTTATGCGATGTGGACTGGAAGTATGCCGATGCCTGTTTTAAGGAATTTCCAACGGCTAAGAAATATTGGGACTGGCGAAAGATGTTCGATGAAATGGCCGGTTCAATTGATGCAGTGATGGTAGCTACAGCCGATCATAGCCATACTCTCATAGCTTCGCATGCTATAACTCTAGGAAAACATGTGTATTGCCAGAAACCTCTTACTCACTCGGTATATGAATCAAGGTTGCTCACCAAACTAACAGCTAAATATAAGGTTGCCACGCAAATGGGCAACCAGGGTAATTCAGGGGATGGAGTACGTCAGCTATGTGAATGGATATGGAACAATGAGATAGGTGAAATAAGAGAGATACATGCCTGGACCGACAGACCTATCTGGCCGCAGGGTATCCCGCGGCCATCAATAGTAATGCCGGTCCCCAAAACTCTCAATTGGGATCTCTTTATTGGACCAGCGCCTTTGCGCCCTTATAATGAAATATATACTCCTTGGAACTGGCGCGGGTGGTGGGACTTTGGCACAGGTGCTTTTGGAGATATGGCTTGTCATGTCATGGACCCGATTTACCGCTCGCTGAAACTAGGCTATCCTGATAAAGTTCGCGGCAGTTCAACCAGCATCAATACAGAGTCAGCTCCGCAGGCTGAAACAGTGGAATTCTCATTTCCTGCAAGGGAGAATATGCCAAAATTTGCGATGCCGGCTGTTAAAGTGCACTGGTATGACGGGGGTCTTCTTCCAAATCTTTCCGACCTGCTTCCGGCAGGTGAAAACTTAATGGCAGACGGGTTAGGAGGTTGCCTTTTTATAGGTTCCAAAGATACTCTGATGTGCGGTTGCGGTGGTTATAATGCTCGTTTGCTTTCCGGGCGGATCCCTGATGTGAAACCTTACCTTCGGAGAATTCCGGGAGGATCTGTTTTTTATCCAGATGGCCCACATGAACAAGACTGGATACGGGCTTGTAAAGAATCACCGGAAAACAGAGTCCAGGGTACTTCAAATTTTGCCTATGCCGGACCTTTTAACGAGATGGTTTTGTTAGGTGTTCTTGCAATACGCTTGCAGGCTCTTAACAAAGCCCTGGCATGGGATGGTGAGAACATGAGATTCACTAATATTTCTCCGACAGAGGAACTGAAAATTGTAAAAAGCGATGATTTTAAAGTCGTTAACGGTCATCCGACATTTGACAAAAAGTATGATACTTTCAATGCCCTCGAAAGTGCAAATTCCTATATTAAACATAATTACCGGGAGGGTTGGAAGTTACCGGAGATGCCTGTATAATAATTAAAATATTTTATTATGGATCGCAGAAAATTTATACTTAACTCATCACTTTCCATGCTGGCTTTGTCATTGTACCGGCCTGGAAAGTCAGCATCTTTTCTTAAGGATGCCGGCAAAAAAACGATAACGGTTGGCGCTCATGTCTGGGTTTATGCCAGTACAATGCCCGGATATGATGTTTCTCCGATTCTCAGCCAGATATTCTCTGATGTGGCGTACGCCGGTTTCGATGGTGTGGAAACAATGGAACATCCATTAAGAAGCATTGTCTATACCAAACAGATAAAAGAGCTGATAGATCAGTACAAAATAAAACTGATTGGAAGTTCATATGGAGCAGATATGTGGAATAAAGATAAACAGAACCAGATCTATGAGGATGTCGATCTTATATTTACAAACATGGCTTCGGTAGGTGCAAGAACATTCGGGATATCCGTTGGTGAGCCGTCAGGCAGAAAAAAGACAGAGGATGAGTTTGATAACCAGGCAGAATTGCTGAAGAAGATTATTGCACTGGGGGCGAAAAAAGGTATCGTGCCGAATTTGCATAACCATACTGCTGAAGTTGAAAATAACATGTACGATCTCAGGGGAACACTGAAAAGAATACCTGATGTGAAACTTGGTCCTGATCTGAACTGGCTTCTCAGGGCGGGCATTAACCCGGTGGATTTTCTGAGGGAATTCAGAAAACAGATTGTCTTTATGCATCTGCGCGATCAGCTCGCCAATGGAAAATGGCCCGAATCGATGGGAGAAGGAAATGTCAATTTTAAGGAAATTGCGGATGTCTTGAAAGAGATAAATTTTGAGGGAGATGCTATTATTGAATTAGCACATGAAAATGGATTCGTTCGAACCAGACCTCTTAAAGAAAGTCTTAAGATGAGCAGGGATTACATGAGAAAAACGATGGGGATTTAAGTTCAAATATTTGATCTTGTATCATCGATTTTTATGTTGCATTATTTCTTAGGTGAGGATAAATAGTGTATCCTGAATTGGATTTTAGTAATAAACAGGGAACTAATATGAAGAAAAACTTACTGTATTTATATTTCATTTGCCTGATTGCAACAATGGGCGGTCTCATGTTTGGCTTCGATATTGCAATAATATCAGGTGCGGTTCCTTTTATACAACCCTATTTCGGGTGGAATGAACTGCAGCTGGGCTGGGGAGTAAGTTCACTTCTGTTAGGAGCCATTGCAGGAGCTTTTGGTTCAGGAGTACTTTCGGATATGTATGGGCGTAAAAAAGTTCTCATAGTAGTAGCTTTGTTTTTTGCTGTTTCCTGTACATTCAC
Source organism: Bacteroidales bacterium (assembly GCA_003141525.1). Classification (GTDB taxonomy): domain Bacteria; phylum Bacteroidota; class Bacteroidia; order Bacteroidales; family VadinHA17; genus LD21. The sequence continues at coordinate 95,510 of PLML01000123.1, read as the reverse complement.
AGCTCTTGCTACATCATCTTTTATTTTTATCTCGGCGCGTGTATTTGGGGGCCTGGCAGTCGGAGCTGCTTCAGTTCTTTCTCCGATGTATGTCGCTGAGGTGGCTCCTCCTAAAAACAGAGGAATGCTGGTATCTGTCTATCAACTTGCTATTGTTCTTGGCATTTTATGTTCATATACCATTAACTACGGTTTACATAATATTGACAACAACTGGCGCTGGATGTTTGCAACCGGAATTATTCCATCTACGCTGTTCTTCGTAGGATTGTTTTTTATTCCCGAAAGCCCCCGCTGGTTATATAAAGCCGGTCGAAAAGAAGAATCTATGAAAGTTCTTACAAGGATAGGCGGTGAGTCACTGGCAAAAGTTGAGATTCTGGAAATTGCTGAATCACTGAAAGGAAATTCAGCATCCGTGTCTATCGGAGAATTATTGAAACCCTCCGTACGTAAAGTAATGGTAATAGGGTTCCTGTTGGCTATATTTGTTCAGATCAGCGGTATAAATACAATAGTTGATTATGCACCAAAAATACTGCTGGCCGCAGGAGTGGAGATTAACAATGCATTGCTTCAGACTTCTCTGGTGGGTTTGATTAACTTTATTTTCACCTTCGTAGCTATCCTTTTCATTGATAAAATAGGCAGAAGATCCCTTTATCTGATAGGCTCAATGGGAATGGTTATTACACTTGTAATGTTAGCTGTATCTTTTTATTTAAAAATGGAAGGGATCTTTACGCTGATCTGCATTCTGTTGTTCATTGCATTCTTTGCCTCCTGCATCGGTCCTGTATTCTGGACACTGGTCTCTGAAATATTTCCAAACAGGATTCGCGGCAAGGCAGTCGCTTTTGCATCTTTCACCCAATGGATATTCAATTTTCTTGTTGTTTTGCTTTTTCCTCACTTTCTGGCGTCCATTGGCGGTGCGAAAACATTCCTCTTCCTAGCGCTCATGTCATTATTTCAATGGTTATTCACTTATCTGTATGTACCTGAAACAAAAGGAAAATCATTGGAAGAGATAGAACAACTTGTGACCAGGTAGTCCTTATGAGTAATAGCCTCTTTATTTACATTTACTTAATTGCTTTAAAATTCAAATTATGATTTCATCTTCCAGACAGAATTTTCTAAAAACAATTAATCATAAACAACCGGATAAGGTTGTGGTGGATTTTGGCTCTACGGGCGTTACAGGCATTCATGTACTAATTGTAGAAAAGCTTCGTGAATACTATGGCCTGGGGAAAAGACCGGTAAAGGTTGTTGAGCCTTACCAGATGCTTGGTGAGATTGATTCAGAATTGATTAAGGCAATGAACATCGATGTCATCGGATTGTTTTCGGCAAAGAATATGTTTGGTGTCCCTAATGAGAACTGGAAAGTCCATAAAACGCTCTGGGGGCAGGAGGTTCTCTTCCCCGGAACATTTAATTACCTTTATAATACCAATGGTGATATACTGATGTATCCTGAAGGTGATACTTCTGTTCCTCCAAGTGGAATGATGCCCAAGACAGGTTACTTCTTTGATGCCCTGGACAGACAGAAGCCAATTGATGATTCGACACTTAAGGTGGAAGATAACCTTGAGGAATTTGGCTATATTACAGAGCCGGAGCTTGCATACTGGAAGGATCAGGTTGCTGCACTTGAAAATAATTCCAAAGCGGTTGTTGCATCACTTGGAGGCACGGCACTTGGCGATATTGCCCTTGTGCCAGCAATCAATTTAAAGAACCCGAAGGGAATCCGTGGAGTAGAAGAATGGTATATTTCGACACTCATCAGAGAGGATTTTATTAAGGAAATATACGACAGGCAGACAGATATAGCTATAGAAAATCTGAAGCTATTGTGGAAAGTCATCGGGAATAAAATCGATGTGGTTTTTACCTGCGGGACAGATTTTGGCACTCAGAATTCCACCTTCTGTTCAACTGAGACGTTCGACAGGGTGTGGTTGCCGTATTATATAAAAGTGAACGACTGGATCCATCTTAATACTAACTGGAAAACATTCAAACATTCATGCGGGGCTGTCGAACCATTTATGAGTCATTTCATAGAATCAGGGTTTGATATCATTAACCCGGTCCAGATTAATGCCTCAGGCATGGATCCCCGGAAGTTAAAGGAAAAATATGGTGATAAGCTTGTTTTCTGGGGCGGAGGTGTTGATACCCAGGGTGTTTTCGCCTTTGGAACACCTTCCCAGGTCAAAGAACAGGTTAAAATGCAATGCGAAATACTTAACAATAACGGTGGTTTTGTATTTAATACAGTTCATAATATCCAGGCAAATGTTCCATTTGAGAATGTCATCGCCATGCTGGAGGCATTAAAAGAACTTTAATTTATTTATTGACCCCCTTCCCGGCCTTCCCCGCCAGTTGGCGGGGGAAGGGGTTGAAATGAATCATTTCCTCCCTGGGGGAAACAGGAAAGGGGGTAATCAATTCACTGATTAATGAATTATTTGGTTGACTCATATGAAAGAATATAATTATAACTGGAAATACCTTATAAGCATTTGCCTGGTATCCGCAATGGGCGGACTGCTTTTCGGATATGACTTTGTAGTAATTGGGGGCGCTAAACCTTTTTATGAGCCGTTTTTCGGAATTACCAACCATGCCTTTTTACAGGGATGGGCAATGAGTTGTGCCCTTGCAGGATGTCTGGCTGGAGCTGTAATTTCCGGATGGCTCAGCGACAAATTAGGCAGAAAAAAGTTATTGATCTTCGCTGCGGGATTGTTTGTTGCAGCTTCTCTTGGTACAGGTGCCGCCGGTTCATTTGGTGTATTTGTCTTGTTCAGAATTATAGGCGGAATCGGCATTGGTCTTGCATCAAATCTGTCACCAATGTATATAGCGGAAATAACTCCAGGAAATGTACGGGGTCGTTTTGTTTCTATCAACCAGTTAACCATTGTTATCGGAATACTGGCAGCGCAGTTAATCAACTGGAGGATAGCGAGACCTGTTCCCCCCGGAGCAACGACTTCCGATATTCTGGCATCGTGGAACGGACAAACAGGCTGGCGATGGATGTTCTATGCATGTGCCATCCCCGCCGGACTCTTTTTCATTCTCATGTGGTTTGTTCCTGAAAGCCCCAGGTGGCTGGCACAAAAAATGGAACATCATGTCAAAGCAAGAAGGATTCTTGCAAAAATCGGGGGTAATGACTATGCCGATTCGGAATTTGCTTCCATAGAAAAAGCGTTTGAAGAGACAAGTAAACCTACAAATCTCAGGTTCCTGAAACAGCCTGGCATATCAAAATTGCTTGTTCTGGGTATCGTACTAGCAGTTTTTCAGCAATGGTGCGGGATAAATGTAATCTTTAATTATGCGCAGGAGATCTTCTCAAATGCAGGTTACAGTGTTTCCGATATTCTTTTCAATATCGTAATTACAGGATGTGTAAACATGATATTTACTTTTGTCGGGATGTTTACCGTGGATAAACTGGGACGAAAAGCTCTGATGCTTGTGGGAGCCGGTGGTCTGGCAGGTATCTATGCAGTGCTCGGGACAATGTATTTTTTTCATATGCAGGGGATTCCATTATTGATTATGGTTGTAACTGCAATAGCTTGTTTTGCCATGTCACTTGGTCCGGTAACATGGGTCGTTCTTTCTGAAATTTTCCCGAACCGTATGCGTGGAACTGCAATGTCAGTAGCGACTTTTTCGTTATGGGCAGCATGTTTTATTCTGACCTATACATTCCCGTTATTAAACCAGTTGTTAAAAGCATCAGGTACTTTCTGGCTTTATGGTTGTATTTGTTTAATGGGTTTTCTGTTTATACTCAGAAGACTGCCTGAAACGAAAGGCAAATCACTTGAAGAGATTGAACATGAATTAATGAAATAATGGCACAACGGCGCAACGGTACAACGTCACAATGACATCCTATAAATAGGTTCAAATGAAAATCTTTTTTTGCCTTTGAGCCATTGAGCTTTTACGACATTGAGCCTTTTAATTAAAAAGAGAATGAAAAAACTATTAATACTTTTATTTGTAGTAACTGGGTGTACCAATAAGAACATTGAAGTAAGGGAAAGATTATCACTTACCGGTGAATGGAGATTCAGAATTGATTCTCTTGACAAGGGAATTGAAAATAAATGGTACAATGATCTGGCAGTTGAAACAGTAAGACTTCCAGGATCAATGACAGAGAATGGGAAAGGTGATGAGGTTACTCTCAAAACAGACTGGACCGGAGAAATAGTCGACAAGTCTTACTTCACCGATAAAAAATACGAAAAGTATCGTCAGCCTGGGAATATAAAAATTCCATTCTGGCTTAAACCGGTTAAGTATTATAAGGGAGTTGCCTGGTATCAGAAAGAGGTTGACCTTCCGTCAGGATGGAAAGAGAAGAATATTATATTATTTCTTGAAAGACCTCATTGGGAGACAACAGTATATGTCAATGGGAAAAAAGCAGGCGTGGAGAACAGCCTTGCTGTTGCTCATCAGTTCGATATAACTGATCTTCTCGTCCAGGGGAAAAACCTCATCAGTATTCGTATCGATAATCGTGTGGTTGTTCCTGTCGGTATCAATTCTCACAGCATAAGCGATCATACCCAGTCGAACTGGAACGGGATAGTCGGAGATATAAGCCTGAGAGCTACTTCAAAAGTATTTATAAATGATATCACTGTATATCCTGATATTCAGGGAAAAAAGGCAAGAATAATTGTTGCATTGACTAACAAATCGGGAGCTCCCTTTAAGGGGGAAATTGCCCTTCATGCTGAAAGTTTTAATTCAGGCATCTCTCAAAAACTGAAAGGCAAAGTCCTGTCAGCCAATACCCTTTTGGATAAGATTCATCTTATAATTGACTATCCGATGGGAGATAAGATTGCATTATGGAGCGAGTTTACACCTTCATTATATAAATTGTCCGTTAATCTTAAAGATCAAAAAGGCGAAATACTTGATTATCAGTCAGTGGACTTTGGCATGCGTGAATTTAAAACTAATGGAACACGCTTCGAAGTTAATGGTCGGCAAATATTCTTAAGAGGAACACTTGAATGCTGTATTTTTCCGCTTACAGGCTATCCGCCAACTGATGTCAAATCGTGGGTGAAGGTACTTCAGACATTTAAGAATTATGGATTGAATACAGTAAGGTTTCATTCCTGGTGTCCACCTGAAGCTGCTTTCAGTGCGGCTGACAATCTTGGTATGTACTTTCAGATTGAATGTTCATCGTGGGCCAATTCCGGGACATCAATAGGCGATGGAGGAGCTATAGATGAGTTTATTTATAAAGAGGGTGACAGGATACTCAGTGCATACGGAAACCACCCGTCATTCTGTATGCTTGCCTATGGAAACGAACCTGCAGGTATAAATCAGAACGCCTATTTGGGTAAACTTCTTACCTACTGGAAAAATGAAGATGATCGAAGAGTATATACTTCAGGAGCCGGTTGGCCGGTCATTCCGGAAAACGATTACAACCTTACTGCTGAACCACGGATCCAGCATTGGGGCGAAGGTCTGAAAAGTATAATAAACAGGGAACCGCCACAAACGATGTTCGATTACCATGATATTATTTCCAAATACACCATTCCGACTGTCAGTCATGAGATTGGTCAATGGTGTGTTTATCCCGATTTTAAGGAAATAGCAAAATATACAGGTGTACTTAAACCAACAAATTTTGAGATTTTCAAAGAGTCACTGTCAGAAAATAATATGGGCGATCAGGCAGAAGACTTTCTGATGGCCTCCGGAAAACTACAATCTCTTTGCTATAAGGCTGATATTGAGGCAGCTCTGCGCACTTCCGGATTCGCCGGATTTCATTTGTTGCAATTACATGATTTCCCCGGACAAGGGACTGCACTTGTAGGAATACTTAATCCTTTCTTCGAATCCAAAGGTTATATAACGCCTGAAGAATTCAGGATGTTTTGTAACCAGACAGTACCACTGGCCAGAATGCAAAAGATGGTATACAGTAATAATGAGGTTTTTAAAGCGAATATTGAAATAGCGCATTTTGGTGAGAAGCCGATTGAAAAGGCTGAGATTATCTGTCAGGTCACAAATGAAAAAGGTGATATTATCCGAAAAGAGATCTTTACAAAGGATAGAATAGAAATTGGAAATTGTTCTGAAATCGGGTTATATCAAATGGACCTTTCGGATTTGAAAAAAGCACAGAAACTGACTCTTGAAGTACTTCTGACAGATACCCCTTATCAGAATCATTGGGATTTTTGGGTTTACCCGGCTGAACAGGAAGTGAATTATGGCAATGTTATGGTGACAGATGATCTTAACAAAAATGCCGAAGCAACACTGAAAAACGGAGGTTCGGTTTTGTTACTTAATTATGGTAAAGTCGAAAAAGATAAAGGAGCACAGGTGGCAATCGGATTCTCTACTATTTTCTGGAACACAGCATGGACTAATAATCAACCACCACATACGCTTGGAATTCTTTGTGATCCCAAACAGCAGATTTTCAATGACTTTCCGACAGAGTTTCACAGCAACTGGCAGTGGTGGGATCCCGTTTCCCATTCGCAGGCAATGATACTCGATGGTTTTCCTGCTAAACTTAAACCATTAATTCAGCCAATTGATACCTGGTTTGAGAACCGACGGCTTGCCCTGGCTTTTGAAATAAAAACCAGTGGTGGAAAACTGATGGTCTGCAGCATCGATCTAAAGAACGTTGCTGAGGAGAGGCAGGTATCAAAACAACTTTTAATCTCAATTTTGAATTATATGAACAGCGAGGCATTCAATCCTCAGATTGAAGTTGATATCAGTAAAGTGCAGGAGCTGATGGCCGGATCTAAATAAAAAAAGAGTACGTCTCAGCTGAATGCCTGAGACGTACTCCTGGAAATATATATAGTTTACTTGAGATCTGTAAAGAACATGACCTGTCCGTCCATCAAAACCTGAACAACAAGTTTTTTAGTCCCTTTCTGGAGTTCAACGAAGTAGCTGTCAACATCATCAAACTGAATACCATACAATATCATATCAGTTTCGTTTCCTTCATTATCGTCGTAGAAAAGAATGGGTCCAACTGTGTAGTCTTTATATTTGTTTTTAATTTCCTGCTGCCCTTTAGCAGGTACATCAGTAATAGCTTTAATCTGGGTTGTTCCAACCAGGTTTCCTTCAGAATCATAGAAGGCTGTCATTGGTTTACCATCTTTACCGGTAAAAGTGAATTCATCATATGTATTATTCCTTTTCGATTGCACATTTGTAGCAGCCGGGAAGTCTGTTTTAAATGTATTCTTGGCTTTTGTACTCACTTCAGTTCCTTCAAGCTTCCTCAGAGCCACTCTTTCGGTTTTCAGTTCACTTTTGGTTTCTTTAACCTGAGCTTTTTCTTCTTTCTCGGCTTGTCCCTTTACTACAGAGAAAGCAAACAGAAATGTCATTGATAAAATTGCTAGCTTTTTCATAATTCTTAATTTTTTAATAATGAATTGATAATAAAAACATTTGTACTTAAATAAGTTTAAATTAATTAACATAAACATTTACTGGACAAATATATTTCTTAATCTATTCTAATGGATTAAGACCTAATTAATGTAAGATTAAGAAATGGTTAAGAAGAATCTATATCAAATTGAACAAAAAAACACAGTATTTAGATATCCGGTTACTATATTAAAAGAATATGAGTATCGGCAATCATGCACCTAAATTCATTCATTTTATTCATCTTCCTTGACATTCAATTGGAGATTCCTCATTCCGTCGGCCCTTCGCTTTGCTCAGGGCTTCGACTCCATTCGGAATGACAGTTTTATTTTTGTGCGAGGGAAGCAGAGGCGGTTTGCACTGCAAACCGCCTCTGCTTCCCTATATTACTCCAAACAGTATCTGTCAATTCCGAGCGCCAGCGAGGAATCTCACTGTAAATTATTAGTAATTCCTGATACTCATATAAAAGAATATTCAAGACACCTGAATTACAAAAGACTTATTAAGTAAAGGATACAATGGAACGATTAACCTTCCGTTATGGGGATCGAAAACCTGAATTCACTTCCTTTGTTTTCGATACTTTCTACCCAGATTCTGCCACCGAGTTTTTCCACAAATTCTTTACTTAGCTTAAGCCCAAGCCCAGTTCCCTGTTCATTTTCAGTTCCGGGAATTGAATTTCTGCTCTCTATTTTGAACAACTTTTCAATAATATTTGCAGGGATTCCTATTCCGGTATCTTTAACGGAAACAATGGCTTCATCAGTTGTAATAGTGGTAGAGACTCTTACCTGGCCGGAGTTGTAAGTATATTTTACAGCATTGCTAAGAAGGTTCCGAAGTATGGTGTTGATCATATTTTTATCACTGAATACAAAAAAATCTTCTTTGACTTCATTCAATATAAGAATCTCCTTATTAGTTGCGGCTAATTGCAGAGTAGAAATATTTTCATGTATAAGATTTCTTAGATTGACTCTTTCAGGATTGATTTTTAATAAACCTGTTTGAGATCTGGACCAGTCAAGTAAATTTTGAAGTATTGCATACCCCGATTTTGCTGAATCATTTAATATAAGCGCAAGCTCCCGGATATTCTCCGTTTCCAGGTTACCGATATTATGATACAATAATTCAGAGGATCCCAAAAGGCTTGTGAATGGATTTTTGAGATCATGCGCAACGATATTGAAAAACTTGTCTTTTGTGGCATTAAGTTCCATTAATTGAAGCTCTCTTTCTTTCAACGCTTCTTCTGATGCTCTTCGCTGAATATCTATTTTGTTAACGGACCGGGCAGTCATCCATACCAGGACAAGAAAACAGATAGTATAAGTAATTGTTACCCCGACAACACCTTCTTAAGATTCAAAAAGACCACCACGTTCCCCCTGTATACGCATCCATCCGATAACTATCGGCAATATAATTAATGGGAATAATAATCTCCTTGAAATCATTCCTGCAGTGTCCCGGGAAATAATCGGCCTTAAAAACCATGAATCTGGTTTTATCAGTAAAATAGCTGAACATAGGCAGCAAAAAGCAATACTGGAATTCAGAGAGATCGAAATGTGACTTAACTCAATAAGTGAATTGACATCAAGAATGTAACTGACAATAGTAAAGTAACTTATCAGGAATACAGGAATAACTAAGATAATGGCAATACTAAATGCCTTGACTTTGTAGGATGATAATAGAATAAGGATACACCCTGAAAGTAAAAAATTGCATGCAGTCAGAAACGCCATTCTGTTGGCTGGTGAAAGAAACCAGCTCAAAAAAGAAACACGGGTTAATGATGATTCATGTCCGGTACTAAAACAATAGATGCAGGAATAAATAGTAATCAGACTCACACAACAAATGAGAGTTGTAAGTAATAATGGCAAAACTTTCCTTATAACCGCAGGAAAATCTGCAAGGTAAATTACCAGCGTTAAAACAGCAAAAATAAAGGATATTGCAGTAATTAATTTCATGGATTCCCATTGAGGTATCAGGCTTTTAAGGAGAGCAATATTGAATATCCACCCGGCAATATCGAGGACGCTCAAAACGAGTACAATACAAATTGCTATCCATATGGTTATCTGCCTTGCTCGTGATAATCCTGATGAAAAGAATTTTAGTCTTTGCATACGTTCGGAAGAGTAACTTGGAAAGCATCTAATGAATACTTCAAAAATAATAATAATCCCGGGAAAATAAAATAGAATTTGTTTAACTTGCGTTATATTAGTAAATAGGATATGAAGATTTTGCTTGTAGAAGATGATCCCAAAATATCATCATTCGTTAAAATAGGTCTGGAAAGCAATAATTGTATTGTCGATATTGCTTATGACAGTGCAATTGGTGAAAAACTTGCTTTGTCAAAGAAGTACGATGTAATTATTCTTGATGTGGTCATTCCTGGTATTTCCGGATTTGATTTATGCAAAAAGATAAGGAACAATAATAATCTTACTCCGGTAATAATGTTAACCTCTCTTGATTCCGTTGACGATAAGCTGACCGGATTTGATTGCGGAGCTGATGATTATCTGGTAAAGCCATTTAGTTTCCAGGAGCTTTTTGCTCGCATTAAAGCATTGATCCGCAGAAACAAGGAAACTATCGTGAATCCTGTTTTAAAAGTCCTTGATCTTGAGGTTGATTCAATCTCAAAAAAAGTCAAACGCAACCAAAAAGAGATTAGCCTTACAGCTACGGAATATAAAATCCTGGAATTGTTGTTAAGCAACAAGGGTAAGGTATTTGACAGGATGAATATTGCTGAAAAGATCTGGGGTTTTTCATTTAATTCAGGAACAAATGTAATTGATGTTCATATCAACTCGCTCAGGAATAAAATAGATAAAGAATTCCCTCAAAAGCTTATACATACAAAAAAAGGGTTTGGATATGTGCTGAGTGAAGATCCACAGGGGTAATATTAAGACTGAAAGAAGAGGTAAAACCGGTTTCTTCTGAATCACCGGAAAATAATGACCAGGACTCTTAATGGAATCTTAATCCAAGATTAATGCCGGCTTAATTTGTCGGACACCACATATCTGTAGCTTTGAATAATCGTGTTTTATAACTGATCAAAGGATCAAATTATTGTATCACAGATTATTAAAGTTATATATAAGATGAAATTTGAATTATCTGAACTGCCTTATGATTTGAACGCTCTGGAGCCATATATTTCCAGAATGAATCTTGAGCTTCATCATGAAAAACATAATCAGACATATATAACAAATCTTAATAGCCGGATTAACGGGACAAAATTTAAGAACTTAGATCTGGAAACCATTATTAAAGTTGCTGACGGTCCGGTTTTCAACGATGCTGCCCAGGTATGGAATCATATTTTTTATTTTGAAGGTTTAAAACCGGGGAATAATACCCTGAAAGGCCCGTTTGCAGATGTAATTAAAAGAAATTTTGGTTCTGTCTCGTTTTTTAAAAATTCTTTTATCAAAGCTGCCTTGTCATTATTTGGAGCCGGCTGGGTCTGGCTGGTTCTGAATCCGAAAGGGTTGATGGAAATTATCCAGAAGAGCAATGCAGGAAATCCTTTGCGTATCGGATTAATTCCATTATTGACCTGTGATTTATGGGAACATGCTTATTACCTGGATTATCAGGATAAACGGAAAGATTATTTAGAGGCCTTCTGGAAGCTTATTAATTGGGAAATGATTGAAAAAAGATATAATAAATTTACTGCAAGAGTCGATTAGTTAATTCTATGTTAAAATGTCGTCCTGATAGAATATGTAAGGATTTACAATTGTCTAATTAAAAAGCCCGAAACGATTACCCGGGTAACCATTCAGGATCAGATTATGAAAATGATGGTATAACTCATATTAAGACTAATTTATCATGAAAATTTATATTAAAAATATGGTATGCCTGGGAACAAGATTCTTTGTCATTCAGGAACTGGAAGGTCTTGGTCACAAGTACAATATTTTTAAATCAGAGGAAATAAACTTTGAAGAAGATTTGTCACGGGCAGAGAGAAAAAAATTAGACCAATCTATGCAACAGTATGGACTTGAATTGAATTACGCGGGAAGTGACTTATTATCTAAAATACGGCATGCTATTCTTGACCTGGTAGAAAATCACATAGCTCCATGAACAGGCTTTCCCTGGTGAATGGGAGATAGGATGGGGAATAAAGGATAAAAAGAGTTATTATTAATTTAAAATTATGCAGCCATGGAAAATTTAATGATTAAAACAAAAAAAAGAAGAGAAATAAGAAATTCAAAACCTCAGGAAGTCAAAAGAATAATTACCGACGAGGATGTCCGCAGTAGAGCATATGAGATTTACCTGGAAAATGGAGATGCTCCGTACGATGAAATGGATAATTGGTTGTGTGCTGAAAGAGAACTGAGGGGATACGACGGGCAGTATAATTTGTAGATTGTGTCGCCTGGAAGATTTGCATATACGGCTTTGGAATCACGACATCCCGTATAAAGTTGAGCATTTTCAGGGCAGTAATCTGACTGATTTAATACTTGAGTATTCTGTTTCAGTAAATGCTAACCTTATTTCAATAATGACCGAACAGAAGAGGAGTGTTTCCAATTTACTTTTGGGTACTTATGCTCACCAGATGATAAACAAAGCCCATATCCCTGTATTATCAATTCCAACATATCATCTGGGTAATTATGCAGAGGATTTTTAGACTTATATAACATATATCTTGTAACTGATGAAAAAACTGAATATCCGGCCTTCATTTCTTCAAATTTTATATTTGATAATCTTTATTATCCTGTTTGCTTTCATAATTTATACTCCGACTTTAATTAAGGGTCCGGTAAGTCTGACTCCAAAACTTATATTGGAAGAGGAAACTTTTGAAGGGTTCCTGATCTGTATTTTGTTTATTATAAGTATTTTAATATTCAATTTATATAAACGCGAAGGCAACAAACATAAAGAACTGATTAATAAAATTAATGATGAGAAGAAGAAAGTTGAAGAAAGGCTTAATGATTCAGAGCGATATATTGCTATTATGAATGTTCAGATACAGGAGATTAAATCGATTTTTAATACTATCGACAAATATCCTGAAACGAAAGAGGGATTGAAAAAAGCTTTTAACTTTTTTGGCGATCGAGTAATTGGAATCGTAAATTCAGACTGGGTCTTATTCAGAATAATTGACAGCAACACTCAGCGGACTATTTGCGAGCACTTCGGACCAAGAAAAGGAGTGACATGTAATTATCCTAAGGTCAGTAATAAGATGATCACCGAGAAACAACCTGTTTTACCATTTAGCTACGTCATTTCCAGTCCTAAAAACTTAAATATCCTCGTCTCTTGCATTATGCCGGTTAATAAAATCACCAATGATCAGCAATTATTTGTTCAGGCTATTATAAATGAAATCACCAAGCTATTTGTTATTTTAAATTCATTGTATTACAAAAAGGAAAGTAATCTGATTTTTGAAGATAATTCTGAAGGAAAATATAGCTATTAATCCATTGCGCCATCTACCTAGTTTATACAGATTTGAAGGTTATATTAATTTTTGTCCTTATAATGAGTAAACTCATACTCTAACTCCGGATCAATACTCTGTTGTTCTACTTTCCGGGTTTTTTCCATCAATTCTTCATGATGGGCTGAAAGGTAAGCCAGTTTTTTATTGCCATACGAAAAGCGCGTTATAATGACGAACAGAACCGGTACAATTAATATGGCAAGCGAAGTCGCCGCAAGCATACCCCCCAGAACCGTAAATCCTATAGTATTTCTGGCTACAGCGCCTGCTCCCGTAGCAAAGGCAAGAGGCAGTACTCCAAGGATAAATGCCATGGAAGTCATAAGGATGGGGCGAAATCGCAGCCTCACAGCTTCCAGTGTGGATTTTATGAGTTCTTCTCCGTGGTCAACACGTACTTTAGCGAATTCCACAATAAGAATTGCATTCTTCGCTGAGAGCCCGATCAAAGTTATAAGGCCTATCTGTGCATAAACATTATTGGTAAGACGAGGTATAAACATCAGCATCAGAATAGCTCCGAAGGCACTTATCGGCACGGCAAGCATTACTGAAAAAGGCACGGACCAGCTTTCATAGAGAGCCGCCAGGAAAAGAAATACGAATAAGATAGAAAAAATAAATATATAAACAGTTGTTGACCCGGATCTTAATTCCTCCAGGCTCAGTCCTGAAAACTCATATATATATCCCTGTGGTAAAACCTTTTCGGCAGTTGCTTTCAACGCTTCGATTCCCTGACCTGTACTGAATCCCAGGGGTGTTGAACCATCTATTTCGGCAGAACGGAAAATATTATAATGTTTAATTAGAGGAGGGGCCACAGTTGCCTTATAACTAATGAGAGTACTGAGAGGCACCATTTGCCCAAACTGATTTCGTACGTAATATTTATTCATATCTGATATCAATGCACGAAATGTTGTATCTGCCTGAACTGCCACATGGAAAGTACGATTATAAAGAGTCAGGTTATTAACGAATAAGCTACCCATATATGCCTGCATTGTTGTAAAAACATTTGAGATATTTACTCCCATCTTTTCACATTTTTCGCGATCAAGTGTAAGATCATAACTTGGAGTATGTGCGCCGTAATAACTAAATGCAGTAGTTATTGCCGGATTTTTATGTGCTTCGGCTACAAACTTTTTTATAACATTCTCAAACGCGTACACATCATCATTTGTGTTACCCTGTTCTATTTGCATACTGAATCCTGCTGCCTGTCCTATGCCACGAATTGGCGGAGGAGGAATTACAACAATATTTGCATTTTTTATACCGCCTGCAGCAATACGTTTCTTTATCACATCCATAATACGAGGTACCTGCTCTTCCGGTTTAGTACGCTTTTCCCATGGTGCGAGCATGCAAAAAATAGTACCGGAGTTGGATGTGGCACCGGAATTAACTATGTTCAGCCCCGATATAGCTGAATAGTGATCAACACCGGGAGTGCTACCTACTATATTCATCAGTTTGGTTATGACTTCAACTGATTGGGTTGTAGAAGATGCCTCGGGTAGCTGATATGTAAGATAAAGACGTCCGCCGTCTTCTGAAGGTATAAATCCTGATGGTTTTTTTTTGAATAAAAAGATAGCAGTACCGCATATTAATACAAGTAAAATGACTATATATCTTGAAGCTTTTATACTATGTTTTACTCCACTTGTATATTTATCAGTCATCTTTTCAAACCAATTATTGAAATGATAGAAAAATCTGCCTATCCAGTTTGAGGGTTTATCCGTGCGCGATGGTCTTAAAAGAAGCGAACAGAGAGCGGGAGTTAAAGATAAAGCAATGAAAGCTGAAAGAACTACCGAAATGGCAATGGTAATTGCAAATTGCTGGTACAAACGTCCTACTATTCCCGGTATAAAGCCAACCGGAACAAAAACAGCAGCCAGAATGAGAGCTATGGCTACCACCGGCGCAGAAATATCTTTCATGGCTCGATAGGTAGCCTCTTTGGCCGACATTTTGTACTTGTCTATATAGTTCTGCACTGCTTCTACAACAATAATTGCATCATCAACTACAATACCGATCGCAAGCACAAAACCGAACATGGTGAGTGTGTTAATCGTAAAACCTAATGGTAAGAAAAAGCAGAAAGTACCCAAAATAGAAACAGGTATAGCAAGAATAGGTATTATGGTTGATCGCAAGTTCTGGAGGAATAGTAAAACCACAAGACCAACAAGAGCCAGCGCTTTCAACAAAGTTTTTACTACTTCAATCATGGAAACTTTTATAATGGTAATTGACTCAAAGGGAACCTTATAATCAACATCGGCCGGGAAAGACTTTTTCATTTTTGCCAATGCTGCATACACATTATTTGCTGTTTGCAGTGCATTGCTTCTCGGTGATTGAAATATCATTAAAATAGAAGCCCTTTTACCATCAACGAACGAGTTGCTGGAATAGGTAAATTTCCCCAGTTCTACCCTTGCCACATCTTTAAGATAAATCATTTCACCTGTAGATGGAACAGTTTTAACAATAACTTTTTCGAAATCGGGAACAGTTTTTAATTGCCCATTTACCAGGATTCCCAATTCAAATGTTTGTGAACCATATTGAGGGGGAGCTCCGGCGGAACCTGCTGCCACCTGTACATTTTGTGCATTAAGCGCATTAATGACATCCTGGGGGATTAAACCGAGCGATGCCATTTTTTCAGGATTCATCCAGACACGAATACTAAACTGATCGGTTCTTGCATTAATATCTCCTACCCCTGGCACCCGAAGTAAAGCATCCTCAATGTATATGCTTGTGTAATTATCGAGAAAAGTTATGTTATGGGTCCCATTTGGTGAATAAATGGCAACCTGCATGAGCTGATCAGGATTACGCGCTCGTACAGTGAGACCAAGACGGCTGACTACCGAAGGCAGCAGAGGTGCGGCAATGCCTACACGGTTTTGTACATTTAAAGCTGCAATATGAACATTGGTGCCAACTTTGAATGTCACACTTATATTCACGGCTCCACTGTTGGTGCTGGTGCTTTGTATATTGTCCATTCCGGGTGTACCGTTTACCTGTTCTTCAATAGGTGTGGCAACTGTCTGTTCAACAGTCTGCGCATCCGCACCGGTATATTGTCCGGATACTGATACTCCGGGTGGTGATATGTTTGGATATTGATCAATAGGCAGGTTATATATACAAATTATACCGGATATCATTAAAATGACTGATATAACGATAGCAGTAACCGGCCTTTTGATAAATGTATTAGCGATCATTACTGAACAGTTTTATTGGAATCGCGTGATTTTTGTATCTCGTATTCTAACTCCGGATCGATATTTTGCTGTTCAACTTTTAGAGCCTTTTCCATTAATTCTTCATGATGAGCCTGCAGATAAGCAAGTCTCTTAGATCCATACGACACCTGAGTGATTAAAACGAAAAGAACGGGAACAATGAAAATGGCAAGCGAAGAAGCTGCCAGCATGCCGCCTAGAACCGTAAACCCTATTGTTCTGCGAGCTATAGCTCCTGCTCCTGTTGAAAACGCAAGAGGCAAAACACCCAGGAGAAACGCCATAGAAGTCATAACTATGGGTCGTAAACGCAGTTTAACTGCTTCGAGGGTGGATTTTATAAGTTCATTTCCCCTGTCAACCCGCACTTTTGCAAATTCCACAATCAGGATTGCATTCTTGGCAGCAAGTCCGATGAGCGTAATGAGTCCAATCTGAGCATACACATTGTTTGTAATGCCCGGAAGAAATATAAGTGTAAGTATTGCGCCAAAAGCGCCAATAGGGACTGCAAGCAATACCGAAAAAGGTACGGACCAGCTTTCGTACAATGCTGCGAGAAATAGAAATACAAAGCAGATAGAGAAGAGGAAAATATAAAACGTGGAAGAGCCTTCCTGTATCTCCTCATAGCTTAATCCTGAATACTCAAAGGCATAGCCTTCCGGTAAAATTCTGGCGGCTATTTTTTCCAGAGCTTTCAGCGTCTGAGAACTGCTATATCCTGCCGGAGATGCTCCGTCAATTTCGGCTGAGCGGAAAATATTAAAATGAGATATCAGAGGGGCTGCTTCTGTCGGCTTGTAGCTGATCAACGTGCCTAAGGGCACCATATTCCCTGATTGATTACGAACATAATACTTATCAATATCCGATACAAACTGGCGAAACAATGTATCTGCCTGAATTACTACATGGAAGGTCCGGTTATAAGTGGTGAAATCATTAATATACATACTGCCCATATAAGCCTGGATAGTTGTAAATACATCTGCAACATTTACTCCCAGCTTTTCGCATTTCTCCCGGTCCACCGTAAGATTGAAATTGGGCGTGTGGGCCGAGTAATAACTGAATGCCTTGGATATTGACGGATCTCTGTTTGCTTCAGCTACAAAACTGTTTACCACTTTCTCAAATGAATGCACGTCATCATTTGTATTGCGTTGTTCTATCTGGAAACTGAAACCGACTGTTGAACCAACTCCGGGAATGGGCGAAGGCTGAATAACCTGGACACTGGCGTTTTTTATCCCGGCTTCAGAGATACGCTTTTGCATTACACTTATTATTCCGGGTACCTGTTCACTCGAAACAGATCGCTCATCCCAGGGCTTAAGCTGGCAATAGATCGTACCGCAGTTTGAATTTGTAGCATTGGTGACCACATTCAAACCTGACAACGCTGCATAATGACCTACACCCGGAGTGGACGTTATGACTGCCATCAGCTGGGTCATTACTGCAACTGATTGTACGGTAGAATATGCAGGAGGCAATTGATATGTCACATATAGATTCCCATCATCCTCGGACGGAATAAAACTGGTCGATTTATTTTGAAACAGAAAGAAGGTACAAACGCAAATACATATAAGTAAAATGACCACATACCTTGATGCTTTTATGCTGCGTTTTACACCAAGAGAATAATTGGCTGTCAGCTTCTCAAACCAGGTATTGAAACGATAGAAAAATTTTCCCGGCCATTTGGAATTTGAATCATAGGCATGCGATGGCTTTAAAAGAAGGGAACAAAGCGCCGGAGTTAACGATAATGCAATAAAAGCAGATAGTATTACTGAAATGGCAATAGTAATGGCGAACTGCTGGTATAAATGGCCGACTATACCGGGGATAAAGCCAACAGGAACAAATACAGCTGCCAGAATGAGNNTCTTTAGCCGACATATGGTTGTTGTCAATATAGTGCTGCACAGCCTCTACCACAATTATAGCATCATCAACCACTATGCCGATTGCCAGCACAAAACCAAACATGGTGAGGGTGTTAATAGTAAACCCTAATGGGATGAAAAAAATGAAAGTTCCTAAAATTGAAACAGGAATGGCAAGTATCGGGATCAAAGTGGAGCGCGGACTCTGAAGAAACAGGAAAACTACTAATGCGACAAGTCCCAGCGCTTTAAGCAAAGTGGCTACAACATCATTCATTGAAACCTTCACAACGGTTACCGATTCGAAGGGTACGTTATAATCAACGTCAGAAGGAAATGACTTTTTTAGTTGTGTCATAACCTTGTATATCCCATTTGCCGTTTCCAGGGCATTGCTTCCGGGAGCCTGGTAAATGAGCAGGCAGGAAGCCCGTTTTCCGTCGACAAACGAATTACTGGAAAAAGTAAATTTTCCCAGTTCCACTCTTGCCACATCCTTAAGGTAAACTAATTCCCCGGTAGCCGGGACTGTTTTCACAATAACATTTTCAAAATCAGAGACTTTACTTAACCGGCCATTTACAAGAATGCCTAGTTCGTAGGTCTGTGTTTTTTGTTGAGGGGGAACACCGGCCGAGCCAGCAGCTACCTGGACATTCTGGGCATTTAAAGCAGAAATAACATCCTGTGGCGTCAGGTTCAAGGAGGCCATCTTCTCCGGATTCATCCAGACCCGCATGCTGAAATCATCAGTATATCTGTTAATACTGCTTACTCCCGGCACACGAAGCAATGCATCCTGAACGAAAATATTGGAATAGTTATCGAGGTAAGTTATGTCGTGAGTTCCTTTTGGTGCAAAGATGGCTACCATCATAAGCATTCTGGGGTTAAGAGCCCTCACTGTAAGTCCCAGCCGGCTTACTGCTGCTGGTATCAACGGTGTGGCTATGCTTACACGGTTTTGAACATCAAGAGTAGCTATATCAATATTAGTTCCGATTTTAAAGGTTACGTTCATTGACATTAACCCGTTATTGGTGTTATTGCTTTGCATGTATTCCATTCCCGGAGTACCGTTAACCTGCTGCTCAATCGGAGTAGCCACGGTTTGCTCAACGGTAAGTGCATCGGCCCCGATAAACTGGCCATTAACTTGTACAACAGGAGGAGTAATATTAGGATATTGTTCTATAGATGAATTTAAAATGCTTATAATACCGGTAATCACCAATACAACAGAAATGACTATAGCAGTCACGGGCCTCTTTATAAAGGTATTAGCAATCATAGGTTATTCCTCATTTAATTACCGGTTGGGTTCCTGTCTTGCCGGAAGGCCGTTGGTCAGAAGAAGCGATTTGTGAACCGTTGTGCAATGATTGTATTCCCTCAACTACTACTTTATCGCCCTCTCGGATTCCTTTTTTAATTATCACATTTGACCCTATCGTAACTCCTGGCTGCACTTTCTTCTGGAATGCAAACAAACCGTGATTCCCTTCTAATGCATGGGCTGTCCTGGCTGTATCAGCTGAACTCATCATCACAGTGTCTTTAGCCAGATAAACAGAATATTCACCCATTTCTTCTATTACGGCCTTATTTGGGATGATCAACTGAGGACTTGAATCCTGATTACGGACCCTCACTACACAACTCATTCCGGATCTCAAGCTGCCTTTCGGATTATGAAAGACAAGCCTTATTCTAAGAGTACCTGTAAGGGAATTAACGGCGCGGTCAATTACTGAGATTTTTCCTGTAAGAGAATAAACAGAATTGTCGGGCAATATAAGCGTAAACAGCGAATCAGAAGGTTGGTCCTTTTTATTTTGAAGATTTTCAAAATAGAGCAACTGCTTTTCATTTATTAAGAAATCAACCCCCATTGGATCGTCGCTTGAGATGGTATTTAGTATTGTCTGTCCGGGTGTTGTATAATCTCCTGGCTTTACCTGACTGAAACCTATTGTTCCGTCAAACGGAGCGGTAATAATTGAATAATTCAGGTTAGTTTTAGAGTTATTAAATGCCTCAGCTGCCGATTTATAAGCATTTTTTGCATTTTCTAATGTTATAATTGCATGATCATAAAGCTGTTTTGCAACTGCCTGATTGTTATTCAGGTACTCATAACGATCAGCATCCTGCTGAGCTTGTTTCAAATTCCCCTCCTCAACTTTTAAATTGTCAGCGGCTGCATTATAGTTGCTCTCATATATTCGTCTGTCAATTTCATATAGTTTTTCTCCCTTTTTTACGTGGCTGCCTTCTTTGAAAAATATCCCTGTAATATATCCCTGCACTTGCGAAAAAAGATTTACCTGGTTCAGTGCAGCGGTCGTTGAGGTGTATCTGTCATAATATACAACGGGCCGGGCTTTTACTGTAAACAGATTAACTGGTATGGGCATGGGTGGTGGTGCCTGTTTATGTTTACATGAAGAAAGAAGCAGGCAACAAACAAATGCTATGGTCAGGTGCGATCTATACATATGCAGGGTTATTTTTAATGAATTAATTGTTATAAGGTATTATTCCGACAGCTTTTTCCAGATCAATTTTACTTGACAAAAGCTGGAATAAAGCGTTTATATAGCCTGTCTCGGCTGTTATCAGGTTTGATTCAGCCACAATAATATTAAGGTATGCCACTATACCCTGTTTGTACTGCAGCGATACAATGCGGAATACATCTTTTGCCCGGGTTTCATTATCTTTCAGGATTTGCAGATTATAAAGGTTGCTTTTATAACCGGCTAACGCTGAGGTGTATTCTGTATATATTTGTGATTTCAGTTTGCTTACATCCCAGTCCGCGAGCTGCTCCTGCAATTTCGATTTGTGAACACTTTCTATACGTGAAAAGCCTGTGAATAGCGGAAAATTAAATGTTAACCCGATGTAGGAATAAGGATAAGCTGAATTAAAAAGAGCGGGAAAAGAATTATTTTCATATTCATAATAATAATTATATATGGCAGATACAGAGGGAAGAAATGAAAGCTTATAATAATTTGTCTGTTGATGAAGCAATTCTTTCAATGTCTGAAGTTGCTGAAATTCAATACGTTTTTCAAATTGTAACAGTTGTGTGGTATCGAAAGCTATCTCCTGCATCATTTGTACAGTATCAAAAGCTATATTAAACTGCTGCCCGGCAGGACACCCCATTGTTTGCTTTAGCACAGCATAAGCCGGAACTATGCTTTCAGTTTGTTGTCTCAATTGTGCTTTTGAATTATTGAGCGTGATAATAGCTTGTTCATAATCAGTTACATCTACGATGCCTCCCACATATTGATGGTAAGCGTCCAGGAAGCTCCTGCCCAGTCGTGCGGTATCTTCCTCCAAAACATTTATTTGCTCAAGCGTAAACAGAAGATTATAAAATGATTTGCTCACACTTGAAACAATATTTATTTTTGCACTGTCAGTCACTTGTTCTGCCTGCTGTATATATAATGGCGCTTTCCTGGCTGAGTACACAAGTTGAGGATTGAATATTGTTTGCGAAGCGGATAACACCGGAACAAAACTATTGGACACACCTGTATGTGTCTGAACCGGCGGCCCGCCGGCAGCTGTTTGATTAGGAACAAAAGATGTTGGCAATTGATTGTAATGTAATAGGTTGCCGGAAAGATTTAATTGCGGCAACCAGCCTGACAGGTTGATTCTATTAGTGATTTTGGCAATATTCAGATTAATTAATGACTGATTAAGTGTCGGCTGGTGTTGAAAGGCAAAATCGATGCATTGTGCAAGCGTAAAAGTCTGTATCGAGTCTGATTTATTGCTTTCTTGCGAATAGGCATAAAATGAAATATTTATAAAAATGAAAATAAGAGATAATTTTTCCTGAATATGAGACCTCATTTTATTGCTGATTTTTTTTATTTCCTGCTGTGTTATCAAAGGTAATAATTTTAAGGCTTCATATCCAAGAGTTTAAGCTTAGGATGGTCGTAATTATCTAATTTTATTTACTTTTAAAAAATGCCAGATAATACCTCACAAAATATCCTTAATACATCGGCAAGTCATTTGGGATTTTATATTCTGAAAACCCGTTTGAATCTGGGAAACAATAAATCCACTTTATTTACTTAATTCACGGATAACAGCTCGATTCCTTTTCATTCAAACAGTATTTTAAACAACTGGTCGATCGTTCGAATTACGAGACAATAAGAAGTGCAAGACTTCAAGACATCCCTGTTATTCATATCTCAGGGCATCTATCGGATCGAGGCTGGCTGCTTTTCTTGCAGGATACCAGCCAAAGAATACTCCGATAACCGTACAAACGGCAAATGACAGAACTTCAGAACTTGGTAATACAACTACAGGCCAACCCATAGTGGATCCGATTACCTTGGATGCCGCAATACCAAGCAGAATNNCCTCCGATTGCCATACGCAGACCAATTTCCCTGGTTCGCTCGGTAACAGATACATACATTATGTTCATGATACCAATGCCTCCTACAAGCAGAGAAATACCGGCTATTGCACCTAGTAAAATTGTAAGAATATTACTTACAGAACTAAAAGTGGATAATAATTCCGTCTGGTTCCTGATCGTGAAGTCATCCTGATCAGATGCTTTAATTTTGTGCGTTCTGCGCACAGTTTCTTCGATCTGTGTTGCAGCATCAGCAGTTGATTTGGAATCAACCGCTGAGGTATAAATACTCTGGACCCAGGTAATTGCAAGTACTCTTTTCTGGACTGTCGTATACGGCGCCAGTATTAAATCATCCTGATCCTGTCCGAAAGTATTCAATCCTTTTGGAGAAAGTACTCCTATTACCAGAAATGGTATTTTTTTGAATCTTATGACAAGCCCGAGAGGATCAGCTCCGGGGCCAAATAAATTTGTCACAACTGTTTGTCCCAGGAGACAGACTTTTGCAGCATTGCCAAGTTCCCTCTCAGTAAACATACGGCCGCTTGAGACTGACCGCTCCCTTATTTGTAAGTAACTCACATTTTCCCCAAAAAGAGTTGTCGGCCAGTTTAACGCTCCAAATACAGACTGCCCGTTTCCCCGTACTTCAGGTGTGGCTGCAAGTACGGCAGGACAATCTGAAAGAATTGAATTAACATCTGTTTCTTTAAGACTTTGCATAGTTGAAGCTCCGAACTGGACTCCCCCTCTCTGTTGTGACCCGGGAACCACGGTAACAAGATTTAATCCCATTCCGGCTATCTGTTGCTGTATGCTGAGTTTAGACCCTTGCCCGATTCCAAGCATTGCGATAACCGATGCAACTCCTATAATAATGCCAAGCATTGTCAGAAAAGCCCTGAGCTTATTTCTTAACAAAGCATTCATTGCAATTTTTAAAAGGTTTTTAATACTCATAGTTCCTGTGTTAACTAATCTGCTTCAACTGGTAAACTGGCAAGCATTTCGAGCGCATTTATTCTGTCCTTTACCGGACTTTCTCTCAAAATGACGCCATCTTTAAAAATAATATTCCGGGTTGCACATCTGGCAATATCCTGTTCATGAGTAACAAAGACAATTGTTTTTCCCTTGTTATTAAGCTCCTGAAAAAGAGCCATGATTTCAAATGATGTCCGTGTATCGAGATTTCCTGTAGCCTCATCGGCAAGAATTACTACGGGGTCATTAACTAGTGATCTGGCAATAGCTACCCTCTGTTGCTGCCCTCCCGAAAGCTGATTAGGCTTATGATCCATCCTGTCGCTTAGACCAACGGATTCAAGAGCACTTTTAGCTCTCTCTACCCTCTCCTTTGTTTTTATTGTCGAATTGTACAATAATGGTAATTCTACGTTATCCAGAGCATTTGTTCTGGGAAGAAGGTTATAAGTCTGGAATACAAAACCGAGTTTCCGGTTTCTAAGACCAGCAAGTTCGTTTTTATTCAGGTCGGAAATATTTATTCCATCAAGAATATAATCACCCTCTGTAGGTTTATCAAGACATCCTATTATATTCAGCATTGTTGATTTGCCTGATCCGCTGGCCCCCATTATAGCAACAAACTCCCCTTCATTTACAACCATATCAACTCCCCTGAGAGCATGTACGGTAACATCTCCCACATAATAATTTTTTTTCAGTTTTACAATTTCAATAAGCTTCTTCATGATTGTGATATCAATTTTATCTTCCTCTCGGTCTCTGCGGCATAAAAGGACTTGTTGTAGTAGTAGGTGCAGCCGCAGTAGCTGTTGCTGGCTTGCCTCCCTGACTCATTGAAAGAATAACTTCATCCCCTTCTTTAAGACCAGATTTTATCTCCGCGTTTGTAGCGTCAATTGCTCCTGTTGTAACACGGGTGCGGTGTACCAAATCTCCGGATTTTATCCAAACGACAACCGGTTTTTTCCCTCCCTGGCTGCCGGCCTGGTATTGGGCAACAACAGCCGGGTCTGGTGTCCCAGTGGTTCGTGGCCTTTCATTGCCTGCAGACTGACCTGTTCCACCGGCTCCCTGTCTCTGTCCGACTGGATTCTTTTTCATGTACTCAGACAACCAGTTAGCATCCGGCACAAACCGGAGGGCCTTTCCCGGAACTATTAATACGCTGTCTACTTTCTGAACAAGTACTGTTATGTTTGCAGTCATCCCGGGCATAAGTTTCTTATCCGGATTTGGCGCATTCACAATTACAGTATATGTTACAACATTTGATGTAACAGTAGGTTGTAATCTTATTTGCCTTACGGATCCTTTAAAGATCTCAGTAGGAAATGCATCGACAGTAAAATCAACAGGCTGTCCATTCTTTACCTGGCCTATATCTGCCTCGTCCACAGCAGCTTCAACATGCATCTGGGTAAGGTCATTTGCTACCGTAAAAAGGTTTGGCGTACTGAAACTGGATGCCACAGTCTGACCCTGATCCACTGCACGGTTCAGAACTACACCAAGAATTGGTGATGTTATATAAGCATAGTTGAGGTTCACAACAGCTTTGTCGTATCCGGCCTGAGCTGTCTTAAGGTTGGCACGAGCTGTTGAATAATTGTATTTCACCTGGTCATAATCAGCCTGTGCTATTAGTTTTTTATCAAGCAAAGCCTGGTATCTTTCAAATGTTGCACGCTGAAACTCCACTTCCCCTTTTGATTGATCCAGAGCGGCTTGCGACTGCCGAACCTGAGTCTGTAGAGGTGTAGTATCGAGCACTGCAAGCAATTGATGCTTTTTGACAACGGAGTTGAAATCGACAAATATTTTATTGATCACTCCTGAAACCTGGGTACCGATCAATACTGTTGTATCAGCCTCTAATGTTCCGGTTGCAGTGATATTATTTATTATCGAACCCTTTTTAACCAAAGTAGTTTCAAAGGCGTAGGAATTACTTCCTTTATGACATGAACCGGCCACTAAAGCCAGAACTGCAATTGCAGTTACGATTACTGTTTTTGTTATTATTCTCCTGCTCTTCATTATAATTCTGATTATATAATTTTTTATTTATTCTTATTACTGAATGACAATGGCTGACCTGCATAAAAATCAAGTATTTTGTAACTGAAGATCAATGCATATTTTGACTGAAGAAAAGTGCTTTGAGATGCGATAAAAGTCGTTTTCTGAATCAGAAAATCAACCGAACTCATTATCCCCTGATTATACTTTTCAGAAGCCACATTGTAAGATTCTTTAACGGCCTGGTAAGCTTCAGCGCTCGCTTCATAAACAATCTGGTTTGAGACAACATTCTGACATGCCTGTTCAATAGCTTTTCTGAGCACATCTTTCGTATTTAATTCAGTAAGTTCTGCATAATTTAAGTTAAATTTTGCGACTTCGACACCTGTTTTAGCTGCCCTGTTCTGATATATAGGAATTGAAGCTGAAAGTCCTAACGCCGGGCTGATATTGTTCTTAAGCTGATCCCCGAATGTGGTTCCGGGTCGGTAACTCGTTGAATAACTCGTTTGATACCCCGAATATGAAGTCGATACGCCTGCATTAAAAGAAAGGTCAGGGTAATAATTGGCCTTTGCCAGATCAATGCCGATCTGTGAACTTTTTTTGGTTAGTTCGGCATTTTTCACTTCCGGTTTTATCCCCAGTGCAGTCTGATAAATTTCTACAGGATCAGGTAGCCGCTTCTGATTGATAAGACTGTCAAGATTCGGGTGTTGTATCTGAAAGTCACTGGTTATAGGAAACTCCATTATCTGCATCAATGCTATTCTGTTAATGGCCAGCTGGCTCTGGGCAGTGGCAAGAGTCTGTTTTTCCGTAGCCAGCTGCGATTTTACCTGCAGATAATCTGAATTTGCTATAGCACCCAGCTTCAGTCTCTCACCTGCCAGGTTCAATTGTTCTGCCAACGAAGCAATCTGATCTGTATCGTTTTTGACCTGTTCCTCCGAATAGAGAACCTGCAGATAGGCGTTCAGAACATTAAGACTCACAGTTTCTTTAATGACCTCAATATTATACTGAGATGCTTCATAATTGGTTTCAGTTTGCTTTACATTATTACGAATCCTGGAACCGTTATAGATTGTCATAGCAGAACTGGCAGAAATATTTACTCCGTCCGTTCCTCTGAAAGTAGTAGCTCCTGTTGTGGAATTGAAAACATTGTTCCAGTTGTAACTCTCTCTCGCGGAACTGCTCAGATAAGGATACCATGATGCTTTTGCCAGCAGCAGGTTTTCATTGCTTATGTTGCTGGTTACCTGAGCCTGTTGCACCTGTATATTCTTCTCGAGAGCATATTGTATACAATCATCAACACTCCAGACTTTATTCTGAGCATTTAAATTTGGTACGAGTGCTATGCTAAAGAAACTAGATATTATTAAAATTGAAAATCTGGTATTCATTTCTTCTGATTTTGGTCCGATTGAATTTTTGTTGGAGGATATATTTAAATTCCTGATTTTTTTTGTAATCTCTAAGTTAGCTGTTTTTAAACAAAGTCGATATAAAGACATACTCATCTTTAGTTTTATTCCCCGAAAATTAACATGAGATGAAAGTTTAACTTATTTTAACTTTTATTATCATGTTACTATATTAACATAATAAAATGGAAAAGGTTTAAACCATGTGAAACAAAAATCGGCTGGTCCCGATGGTATTGCCGTTGGCATGGACAGTAAAAAGGTTGTGGACTCGAATTTAGATCTTTTAAGCAATTTTAAACCAATGAATGCTGACGAAAAGTTAAAATATGCTATGCTCTTATCACCTTTTTTCAGACATGAAGGACTGGAATGGATGAAAAACGGATATAGGTACGGATATTGGGGATAGCAATCTCATTTTTCTGACTACCTTTGCAACTTCCATTAAATTGTTAAATAACATTAATAAACATCAAAATTATGACAGTAATAATAGTAGGTATTATAATTCTCATTATCGGATTTGTAGCTGCCAAAGCGGATGAACCCATGTTGCGAAAATACAGATCGATGATAAAAACAGCCGGTGTAATTGTCATCCTGATTGGAATGTCAATAGCATGTGTTGTTCAGGTTGAACCAGGACAGGTAGGTGTTCAGAAGCTGTTTGGCAAAGTGAACAATAATATCCTTGAAAGCGGATTGAACATTATTAATCCAATGGTACAAGTTGTTATGTTCGATGTAAGGACAGAAAATTATACCATGTCCGGGGTACAGGATGAGGGCGCTAAGCAGGGTGATGATGCCATTCGTGTTTTAACAGCAGACGGACTCGAGGTAGTGATTGACCTTACGGTATTGTATAAAGTTATCCCTACCGAGGCACCCAGGATTCTCAAAGAGGTTGGAACCGATTACCGGAATGTTCTTGTCCGTCCCATTTGTAGAACAAAAATCAGGGATAATGCCGTTTATTATGATGCTGTTGCACTTTACTCAACTAAAAGAGATGAATTTCAGTCCAAGATCTTTACAACAATTGAATCAAACTTCAAAGAGAGAGGTTTATTGCTGGAACAACTTTTAGTAAGGAATATCACGCTGCCTGCATCAGTAAAAGCCTCTATTGAATCAAAAATAAATGCCGAACAGGATGCACAGAAGATGACCTTTGTTCTGCAGAAGGAAACACAGGAAGCTCAAAGAAAAAGAGTTGAGGCACAAGGTATTGCCGATTACCAGAAAATATTAAGCACTGGACTTAGTGACAAGCTGTTGCAGTATGAAATGATTAAAGCCATTACTAATTCGCCGAATGCCAAACTGATCTTCATGACAAACGGGAAAAACCTTCCAATGCTGGTGGATAGTAAATGACCACAGTTAAATGTCATTTACCATTTTGCCTTGGTATTATGCTGTTTATGTTCCGGATTTATATGCTCAGGTGCATTTGGAACCATATACTTAATATAACGTTATCAGGTGGACTGTTTCCCGGATTTTCCATTCCTTAAAGCAAATCATCAGAAATTTATTACTAAAGTTAAGCCAACAGGAATATCATTATTAAGATTGAAATAGTCAATTGATCCTAAGTAAGGAAATAACTGAAGGCCAAATGTGGTTTTATTCTGATCTCTGAAAACCATATTGTTTACCTTGGCAACATGAATAGCATCGAAGAGCGACCAGATACGAAGTCCTACCAACACATAACGCACCTTATTAAGATTACTTGTACTTTGTAAAGATCCGCTCTCAGGCCTCATTAAAATTCCGTATTTAATAATATTTAAACCAACCCAGCCACCAATAAAACAGAAACCCCTTACTGTTTCGCCTTCCAGAATTTGACCAAACCCGGGTATAACTAAAGAAGCAAACCCCATGACTCCGGGATTATAAGGATCACCAACCTTATAATGGTAAGTCTTCAGATCATACTTTGTTTTATTAACCTTGTATTGTGCATTGCTTATAATGTTAAGAATAAGTAATCCAGCTATAATCAGAGTTATAATTTTCATAAATGGAGGTATTAGACTGGTAACATATCGAAAGCAAATATTTTCATCTGGTTATTATTATCTACAGAATTTAAAACGTTACCTTTAAAGCTAGTCCTATTGGAATATTGTGTTTACGATCATAATCAGGCGTGTTCAGGAAGGGCTTAATATTAAGGTTATATGAGCTTTTATGCTTAACCCTCAGAGCTAAGTTATTGACTTTAGCCACTCTTACAGCATCACCTACGGACCATAAATCGATACATAAAGCACCAATTAGTCCGGCCATAGAAACTTGAAGTCCTATCACATTTTGTCCCTCATAACTGTTTGCAAAATTGAGAAATTCCACCATTGAAACCACCAGACTACCTGTGAAACCGGTAAGGAATAATAATCCTCTTCCAGTTTCCCCTGATATCATTTGTCCCAAACCGGGGATTATCAGAGATGCAAAACCAGCACTGGATGGATTATACGGATCCCCCTTTTTAAAAGAGTAAGTCCGATAGTTGTACTTTGTTTTATTAAAGCCATAATGATCATTGCCAGTAACGCTGATTTTCGTTATGCCATCGAGTGGAACGCTAATGTTATCGATATTTATTTTTATTAATGAATCGTTTGAGACATATACCTGGAAATTTTCATCACCTGTATAATTTCCCTCAACAAAATCTACTTTGCCTGATATTATCCCATTTGAGATAATGGCTTTTTTGACCAGGGGATAGGTTGATTTTTTACCATGAAATACATAATTCCCGCCTGAAACAGGCAAATCAGTTTTATTAATAAATTTCGAACTGTAACAACCTGTTATTTGTAAAAACGTTGTGAAGATCACTAATTTACAGCTGATCTTTTGAATTTGTGAATGACTTCTCATTTTGGTTGATTTTAAAATAATCCTTACAAAAATTAAGTTTAATTCACTCAGAAACTGTAAGCTAAGCTAAATCCTGCATAATATGATCGTGTATAACCGTTTAAAATTATTGCCGGGGAGATATCCAGCGATCCAACAGATGGATAATTTTTGTTGATGTGTGATTTGATCCTTCCAATTCGTGCCAGATGTGCTATACTGACTATCGAGCCTCCGATCAGCATTCCTAAGCCAGTTATCACGCCAACTTTATTTACCCCTTCGTCACCAAGTAATTGTTCTATTACAGACGGATCATCACTCATTCCCGGGCGCAGGTATTTAAAAATAAGAAAGATAACTCCTCCTGTAATGGCAATGCTTCCGGAGGTCAGAAGATCACCTTTTGAATTTCCTAATGATTCCTCAAGTTGTACTTTAGTAAGAAAATTAATATCTGTGACCTGATACTTTTTAACATACCATTGACCTGATGAATTGATAACATAGATTAGCAGGAGAAATGAGGATATAATTACTTTTTTCACTTGATGCAGTTGTAAGTTATTTATATTTAAAATATTAGAAGAAAGTTAAGAAAGACGCCTGTTTTTTCAAAAACAGGCGCGAGCCTGGAAAAATGAAGTATCTAATTGGAACCCAGTAACACCGTGAAACCCAGTTTGAAAGCTATCGTCCCCTGTACTGTCCTTATATCATTCGGATTGTTTTGCTTTGCTTTTTCTGATGTCGAATTATAACCAGCCGTCATATCGAATGTAACTTTATCACCAAGTTTTACGGCCAGCCCGGCTCCTCCTCCAAATGACGTGAGACTGTTCTTGTTTGAACTACTGGAATATGGATCTTCATATTTGTTTGTCTCTGATCCAAATAGACTACTTATCTCAAAGAAAGGCATAACCTTACTTCCGGAAATGTAATATCGAATAAATGGTCCCAAACCGAAGGAAGTGGTATTATATTTACCTCCGCTCTTAGGTTTATCAGTGGAAGTTCCAATATACATATTCAATCCCACGGCTAAATTGTCAATAATAAAATATCCGAACTTAGGCAGAAGATTTAATGTTGTTACCTTAAGCACATCTGGATCAAAAGATGCTATTGAATTCCCTTTGTCTTTAATAGTGGAAAATCCCAGGCTCATCAGGTCCGATCCATAATTGATATTCCCAAATGATGTTGAAAGACCAATTAATGATCTGCCTTTGTTTATTTGTGCTTCAGTTACTGACAGAGCAAATAGGCACAAAACCGTAATTAACATAGTTGCTTTTTTCATGATCTAGAATATTGAATTTTGCTTACTCTTAAGTTTTTCAGCATTCACTTCCTGCTTTATAAAGGATTTTCAGGATCTCCTAATAAATTTATATAAAATCACATGAACTCAATTCATCATTGGCACATTTGTTTTAAGCCTGCCATGAATTCTCCGGAAAATATCAACGATGTCAGGACCTGTAATAGTCAATCCGTGATTTTTCAATCCGACCTCAGTTCTTTCCGGGGAAGATGTCTTTCTCAGGAGGCTGACAACATTTTCAGCCAGTTCGCTGGTTCCGCATGGAAAGCTTTGAGAAGTGCATAGAACATCGTCTATCCAGGCATGCACATGAACTATGGCACCTGTTTTAGGAAATTCCCTGTAAATCATATAGTGTTCAATAGCATCGACTGAAACTCTTATCCTTGGATCATAATCCCGCGGGACTGAAACAAGCATCTCGCCGCTTTCTTTGTCATAACCTTTTACCAGGAGCATGTCTTTTCCGATCCCTTTAAGGTTCGATTTGTTAACTCCCCGGGCAGTCATCCAGTAAGAAGTACCTTCAATATTATGGTTTACATTCCTGATGCTGAGATTACCGTAACTGAGCCCTTTTATCTGGTATAGCCTGTAAAGTTGATCTATAAGATCCTTGTCAAGGAATTCTATAAGTGGGAAAGGGGCAGGCAGAACTCCGAGATTGTGCAGTTCCCTGCCAAAAGCCTTTAAATCTTCAACTTCAGGAATTATTCCATTTTCCTCCAGAATAAGATCATCAAAAAGCTTATTTCTTAATACAAAATGAGAACTGATAACAGGGTACATGTATTTGTACATATTATCAGGATTATAACTGAATTCAGTAAACCCGACCTCAGGAGTAATGCTGTAAGCTTTAGGATGTTCTTTTCCATCCTGCAGGGAAATACAAAAGAGTATATTGGATATGCTCTTTACCAATGCCACGTAACATGCTGCTTTAAGATCTGACACCGGATTTTTGACCAGGGTAATGGAAACTACCATTTCTTCCTGGTTTTTCCTCCTGAATGCTTTAGGTGATTCCAGATCAATAATATTCAGGACAAAATTGGAATTCTCATCTGATGATACCTGTTCATTTCCTTTTTTAGATATTTCTTCTGTTAATATATTGCACAGGGATAAAAGATCAGGATATTCAGACACTTTATTAACTTTAAATTTCATAGCATAATGAATTTAGGTTTGACTTTAATATTAGATAGTATCAAGAGAGATCATATGGTCAAAAGATTCTCTCTTTCTGAGAAGACTATGCCGGCCATCAACGACTGAAACAATGGCCGGCCGTGGAAATCCAAAAGACGATTCCCAGGAGGTAAAATACGCTCCGCTGTCAAGGATGGCTAACATCTCTCCTGCAGCTACCTTTGGCATTATTTTATTTCTGTATACCACATCAGCGGAAAAGCAGCCCGGGCCCGTAATAGTCACCTTTTCTGAAGATTTCCTGTTGATGTCATTGCAAAGAACAACTTCATGATGTTCATAATAGGTGGGCATGGTTAATGTTCCAATTCCGGCATCAGCAACAAGCCATTTCTTAATACCTTTCCGTTCTTTTACCTGATGTACCTTTAATAGCAGCAGCTGATTCGGACCTGTTATACATCTGCCTGGCTCTAAAATGAGTTCAGGGATTTTCTTATTGCGGAAGAGGGACAGAACG
Source organism: Bacteroidales bacterium (assembly GCA_003141525.1). Lineage (GTDB taxonomy): Bacteria > Bacteroidota > Bacteroidia > Bacteroidales > VadinHA17 > LD21. Next base: position 62,512 of record PLML01000123.1, on the reverse strand, counting down.
CCTTTCGTTACTGAATCGGCATAATGTGCAAAGGATATTTTATTATTTGATTGTCTTCCGGAGTGGAGAAGGTCAAATGCCTGATATAATAGCAATTCCAGGGTAGTCATTTCCCGTGAATTTGGTATACCCAATCCTCCTCCGATATCCATTACATCAACATTGAACCCGGAATTTTCAGCCTCGTTCAGGATCTTTTTAAGTCCGGTAAGTGCTTTTCTGTAATCATCTGTAACCTGAATACCGGAACCGATATGGAAATGAAACCCTCTGAATATGACTAGTTTCATTCTTTTAATCATTTTTAATGTATGCACGACCTCACCGCCTTTCATATCCATACCGAAAGGTGATCCGGTGCGGCTGCCGGCTGCACTTCCGTTATTCATGCCTGAAGGGACAAAATCAGGATTGATCCTGAACAGAACTTCAGCGCTCTTATTTAAGTCATTACAAATACTTTCAATCTTTTCAAGCTCAAAAAGTGAATCGACATTTATGAACCTGATATTATTTTCGATACAGGCTTTTATCAGCCTGTCTGTTTTATAAGGTCCGTTGACAATTATATCCTTCCCGGAATATCCCAGCTTAAGAGCTGTCATTAGCTCGTACTCACTCATAACTTCTGCTTTGATCCCTGCAGCCTTTATGATTTTAATTACCCCCGGAACAGGGTTACATTTAAAAGCGTAATGGACGGATATTTTACCGGGGTATTTTGATTTTATCGTCTCCAGAAAAGAGTAAGCAGTTGTTCTGAGCCTCGCTTCGTTTACAACATGAAGAGGAGTTCCATAAATATTGCCAAGATTGATAGTATTGCATCCTCCGATAACAAGTTCTCCATTATCTGTGGCTTCAAGGCCCCAGTCCTTAATCAACTCACTCTTTATATTATTATTCCCTTGCATACTCTTGGATTAAACTGGTTTTGAAAAAATTGCAAAATGTTTACCGGGATTCATCTCTAATAATCCGGCAAGACTTTTTCCCAGGTTTTCATCTGAAATCCAGGTTGTGGATATTGTTGAATAATTCCGGAATATTTTTATAGCAGATCTAAGGATCAAAGCGAATACCCTCTTATTTCTGAATTCTTTTTTTATTCCTGCCGTAAAAATTACCAGCTCTTTAAGACTTTTTCGCTTGAATAACAAGACAGGGATTTGCCAAAATCTAATCCTGCCTCTACATTTTTTGAGCAAGCTGTTAAAGTTTATAACTAACTGGGCTGCACCAACCGGCTGCCCTTTGTATTCAGCAATCAGAATGAGCCCGGGCCTGGTAACGAAAAAGAGATATTTTGCTGAGAACGAATATTCTTCCATTGAAAGCGGGAGGAAGAATTTATTATTCTCAAACGCGTCATTATTGATGTCACGCAATATCGCAAGGTCCCTTTTAAATCTGAAGATGTTGAACTTTCTTACAGTAATGTCCTTACTGAAAGTTTCCCTGTGAGAAACATTGTATTTTTTTGATAATGTGTCTGAAATGTGACTGTTGATCCTGGTATGAAACACGTTTGATTCGGAGAATCCTGCCTCTTTAAGCAACAAAGGATAGTAAGAAGGATTATAAGTATCAAAGAAAACAGGATCTGAATTGTAGTTGTCCATTAATATTCCGAGCTCTGAATAATGATTTGGATTAAATGGTCCTTCAAGATATTCGGCACGCGCTGCCCTGCAATCAACTTCTATTTTTTCAAACAGACATTTTACTGCATCGCGGTCATTAAGTGATTCGAAAAATCCAAAAAAAGCAGATTTTTGGTGCCACTTTGTCCAGTGAAGATGGTTTATTACCATTATTGATCTGCATACAGGCTTTCCATCTGAATAGCAAACATAAATCTTTAAAGAAGCATTCATAAAGTAGGGATTCTTAACAGGATTAAGAACTCTCTTTATTTCAGAATGCTGTGGGGCAATCCAGTTTGGATCATTCCTGTATATTTCTGCCGGAATGGAAAGAAAATCATCCAGTCCATCCTGCACTGATATTTCCTTGACTAAGAATGGCATAAATTCTTTTTTATTCGTTCTACCACATATGCTTTATATATAAATGAGCGATCTCTTTTGCGAAGCTCAAGTGATAATTTCATATCGGGGATTATCTGATCTGCAAACATTTCAGGACGATTTCTTGTCACGAGATGATTGCGGTAAGTAATTACTGCACCGTCTTTCGCACTCCTTAGTGTTTCTAACAGCAGGATTGTAAACTCCTCAATTGACATCCATTCAAAAATATTTGTGAAATTGAATTTTGATATCGTATTCCCGGGCAGAGATCTCAGATACTCCAGGCACCCGGAAGTAACTAATTTTATACGGTTTACACGATCGCGGATAAATTCATAATTTTCCTTTTTCAGGTATACTGGTAAATTATCATTGAAATAGTTTCCTGACAGAATATATGCAAGGAAATAATTTTCCCTGGCAGGGAGTTCTGTCACAGCTCTTCTGACCGCTGAACGGTAGTACTTTTCAAATGAGAATGAAGGTTCAAGATATTTATAGAAGGCCTTATCGAAGAGCATACTGGCGAAAGCACGGCTTAAAAAAATCCGGCAAAAGAGCACCCATTTGAAATTATCCCACTTCTCTTGGAATAAAATTCTCTGTTCTTCAATACATGAGGTATTAAACAACTCATTGATAATCTTTCTTCCTATAAGAATTCTGAATACTTTTTTCAGCAAATGCATATATCTCTCATATTTTCCACAATGGATAATCCCCTTGTTAATGTCAGCTTTTTTATTGCTCCAGTACAACTGCTCTTCTTCAGAAAGAATTGGTTTCAGTCTTTCATACAATTCCCACCGGCGATTCGAAGGGCGAACCCCAAAAAATTCCAGAGTTTCATTGTATTCGAGTGTTTTAAAAGCGCTTATTTTAAGTGAGAGAAGATAATTCTGAAAACGGTTCATGTCAAGACATATCACATTTTCCGGATCGTCAAGAAGGAATGCCAGCGCATTGCAGCCGCCTGATGTTATTGAGAATACGGTATCTCCGGGTTTTGTGCCAAAAGCAATTCTGTCCATCTCCGGATCTTCCCAGCATTGAGCGTACAAAATATCCCTGAATACCTTTGAGCGGATGAATTGCCTGCTCTTCGAGGATGACTTTTCCTTTTCCGGAATATCTTTGGAGACTCCTATAATTATATGAATTACTGCCCAATCGATTACAGCCGGTAGCCCGATTAAAATAGCATAAATAAATTTGCCGGTGAATGATGCAAATATAAGACCCGGAATAAATAGTATATATTGGGCGTTATGACGGAATCCGTCATAATTTATACTAAAATCCAGAGGGACCTTAAAAAGACTTTTGATTTGTTTTATTCCCGGATTGAGACCCGGAACAGAATGAATATATTCTGAATAGGTACCTCCGAATTTGGTTACCAGTTTTTCTTCCTCATATTTAATAAGCTGGTAGTAATGAATCCATATCAGTACGGGTATTAATAAACCTACAGGTTTCAGACAAAGTGCAAGCGCGCTAAAGGCTATTAAATCAGCAAAATAAATAGGATTCCTTACAAAATTATAGGGCCCTGAAAGAGCCAGTTTGCTGTTTTGAACCCTGAACGCCATTACGGTTTTTGAAGTCAGGATACTACCTGCCCACATACGGATCAGAGATGCAAACAGAACCAGGAAAGCTATGATTAAATATCCATAGCGGACAGATGATCCAGCTGATAATCCGAACCAGCCTCCGGCAATTTCCAGGGTTGAAGGGGTATTTTTAAATGATAAAAAAGAAAAGATTGTGACAATCGTGACTATTGAAAGAGAAATGAAAATTCTCACTTCAAACCATGTTTTTCGAACTTGAACACCAAGAGATTTCATATCATTAAATGTTAATATTTCCAACTTTAACCCTGATTGCTGCAGGTAAAATTTCAATATCAAATGGGGAATTTCCGAAAATCTCTCCATCGCTTTCCAGAGAGACTTTATTGTCAGATCTTACCTTTAGTTTTTTGCATCTTTTAATCGAACAGTGAGGCGACAAAATATGCGTTCCTGAATATACTTTTGAAAGGTTCAGGATTCTCTGACCTGTCTTCATATCATTAATTGACAATACGTCAAAAAAACCATCATTCAGTTTTGCATCAGGAGTAAGTTTCATCCCACCCGCACATTCAGTACCGTTTCCTACAACAAGACCGATAAGCCTGTATTCCTGAAAACCTTCATTGTCAAATCCAATCGTCAGAGACAGGGGTTTCATGAACAGAGCTAGAAGTGTCGCTGCGAAACCGAAAGCAATTGTTCCACCAAAAATTTTGGATTTCTTCCCGACAAAAGAAGCAACCTCACTACCGATACCTATTTGACATTCATTCACAAACAACCGGTCGACTTCTGTACCTGAATTATCCAGGCAGGTAATACGACCCAGATCCAAAGCTTTGCTGCCTGGCTGAAGAATCTGTTCAATCTGTTGCCCGGTTGAATGAGGATTTTTAAGAGTCCTTGCATAACCTCCGCCTGTGCCACAATTTATAACTCCCAGTTCACATAATGGATTTAATGATTTCCCTTCCAGGAAAAATCCATTGACAACTTCATTAATTGTTCCATCTCCACCCACTGCAATTATCATTGAGGCACCATCGGCAATGGCTTTTCTGGTAATGAACGTAGCATCATTCTTCTCTTTCGTAAAATTTATATTAATCTCAAAATCGCAGGAACTTTTAATTTTTTGCAGTAAGGATTGTGATTCCCTTTTTGCTTTTCCGTTTCCGGCAGACGGATTAATGACTATAGTAACATAACTGGTTTTCATTATTAATGTTTTTAGCCTCAGATGAAATCCAATTATCGGGCCAATCTATGTAACAATAAGATAAACAGCTATATATAAAAATAATTGAGCTAGTCAGAATTAAAACTGTATCGTTTTGCTACAATTAATTGATTCAGAATGCTACAATTATTATCTTTACTAATATTTGCCTCCTGACAGCAAATATCATTCATATTCCTTATATGAAATCAGACAGATCTGGTAGCGTTTTGGTCGTTGACGATGATAATGATGTTTTATATACAGCAAGGCTTGTATTAAGAGGCCTGTTTGGGAAAATTGATACGATTGATCGTCCAGGTTTAATACCTGATTACCTGAAAGCATGCAAGTATGATATGATTTTACTTGACATGAATTATACCCGTGGCAGCACATCAGGCAAAGAAGGATTGGAATGGCTTGAAAAGATACTCCGGATTGATCCCGCTGCCTGCGTATTAACCACTACTGCATATGGTGAAATCAATCTGGCCGTACAGGCTATGAAAAAGGGTGCCGTCGATTTCATTACAAAACCCTGGAACAGGGAGCAGCTTGTTGCATCTGTCAGCAATGTTATTTCCCTGAGCCATGGTGAGAGAAATGCCAGCAAGAACAAAGATAGCCTTGCCGGTCCAGCAAATAAAGAGAGGAATAAATACCCTGAAGTCATCAGCAGGTCCCCGATAATGGCCCGGATTACGGAAATGATAAAAACTGTTGCCTCAACAGATGCCAATGTTTTGATACTAGGGGAAAACGGAACAGGCAAGGAGCTTGCAGCCTGGTCTTTGCACATTAAATCTTTAAGAAGTCAGAATTCATTTGTTCATGTTGATCTGGGCTCTATACCGGAGACTCTTTTTGAAGCTGAATTATTCGGTCATAAGCGTGGTGCGTTTACTGATGCCAGGGAAGACCGTGCAGGAAGATTTGAAATAGCTTCAGGCGGAACATTATTCCTTGACGAAATAGGAAATCTCAGTCTTCCGTTACAGGCAAAGATTCTCACTGCAATTCAGAACAGGGAAGTTGTCAGGATAGGCAGTAATAATCCGATACCTGTAAATGTGAGGCTGATATCAGCCACCAATAAGCCTTTGTACGAAATGGCTGATGCATTTGAGTTCCGGCAGGACCTCCTGTATCGGATTAACACTGTTGAGATATTATTACCACCTTTAAGAGAAAGAGGAGAAGATATCAGGCTCCTTGCAGATTATTACCTTGATCAATTTTCAGGGCAATATGGGAAACAGGGGATAAAGCTTAGGGAGGATACAATACAGAAACTGGAAGGATACCACTGGCCTGGTAATATCAGGGAACTTGCACATGCAATTGAAAGAGCGGTCATCCTGTGCAGAAGCGATGCCCTGAAACCTGATGATTTTATCCTGAGGACTAAATCATCCCCTTCTCAACTTTCTGAGGAACCTGCAATGCGTGTTGAAGATTATGAAAGAAAAGCAATCAGTATTGCTCTCGACAAATATAACGGTAACCTTTCTAAAGCAGCAGAAGAAATAGGGATAGCCCGGAGCACTCTCTACCGTAAGATTGCTCGATTCGGGATAAATATCTGATAATAATATACGATGAGCAAAGAATAATTATTTTGTTTGAAAACTGACATAGAATATTAAAGAAAAAGGCAATATGCAAAACATCTGGAATTACATTTCAAACCTTGGAACAACCGGAGAAGACAAGCAATTAAGCCAGAAAACCATTGTTCTTAGCAATCAGCTCAATTTTGTGATGCTCATCACTATGTTATTATTGCTGGTATATACACTAATCGGACAAAGGCTTACTCACAATATACTTTCTTATGGAACACTTCGTGTGGCACTGACCCTTCTCCTCAGCTTTCTGAACCTGGTAATTGCACGATATGGTTATACTAAACTAAGCAGGCTGTCGCTTATTTTTCTTCCATCGATTGTTTTTCTGCTTGGTCCGACACTGATAGGATATGTTCAGGAGGAAGAATTTACATATTATCCGTATGTAGTAATAGGCATCTCAATAATCCCGCAATTGCTTGTACATCCCCACAAAGAAAAATTTCTCTATTGGTTCTCCCTGTCATATTATTTCCTTTTGGTAATATTTATAGACAGAATCATGGTTCATTTTGGCAAACCCGAGCTGGTCGAGTCGTTCATGAACAGCTACCCGATTATCGAAAGGATAAATACTTTTTATCTCTATTACAAAATTGCACAAATCGCTCTTTTCCTGTTTATTAATGCAGGCATTTTTTATCTGCGATTACTAAATTTCCGTTTTGAGGCTGAGTTGGGCAGTAAGAACAGCGAACTTAATTTACAGAATAAAGAGCTCAAAGAACAAAAAGATGAAATAGAACGGCAAAAAGATGAACTGATAAGTAAAGAGATCAGTACATGGCAAAAACTGGTTTATATTATATCTCACGAAATAGTGAACTCAGCCATTCCGATTACCAATCTTGCCGGGATGACTGCTCAAATGCTTGAAGATGAGTCGGGAGTAGTTCAGAAACCTGAGAAAATCGGTGAGGAGGTGACCGGAGATATTCATCACAGCTTAAGAATAATTGAATCCCGGACACGCGGGTTAATTAATTTTGTAAAGGCTACAAAAAGTCTTACAGATATTCCGAAGCCAAACCTGAGGAAGATTTTCCTCCGTGACCTTTTCGAACGGATAACTATACTTTATAGTGCTAAGTTTAAGGAGACAGGTGTAAAGTTTGAAAAAGAAATTATTCCTCCGGACCTTTTTTTTGAAGCTGACCTGGAACTTATTGAGCAGGTAATCATAAATCTTTTTCAGAATGCCCTGGATGCCATGGAGGAAATCTCAGATCCCAGACTTTCAATAATTGCCAGGAAAAATGAAACAGGACACGTCCAGATATCAATTTCTGATAATGGTAAAGGTATCAGTGATGAAGTTCTTGAACGGATATTTCTTCCTTTTTATTCTACAAAAGCTAATAATTCCGGTATTGGTTTGAGCCTGTCGCAACAGATAATGATGCTACATCATGCCCGTCTAGAAGTGAGTTCCACTATAAATATGGGTGCAACTTTTATAATGATATTCTAAATTTTTTCTATTCTCGCGGTATTCTATTTCTCTTCTTGCAAGACACCCCTCTTTGCGAAGCAGAGAGGGGAAGGGGGTGAGTTCATTTGACATGAGAGTCTGCATCTTTATTATTCCATTCAACCTCCTCAGTACTTTCGAGTTTTGCAAATTGAAGTGGTTTTCTAAAGAAGTTTGTCCGGTATGCGCCATAAATAAGACCGACTGAAAGCCAGGATATGCCTACGATTTTAGCTTTGATTCCAAGGCTGAACCATAGATAAAGACAGATTGAAAACCCAAGAAGAGGAACAATGAAATGTGTGAATCTTTTGTGTTCTCCGCGCACAAAGTAGTGCATGAATGAAGATACATTGACTCCCATAAATGCAACCAGCGCTCCGAAGTTGAGGAGTTGAGCGCCCAGAGGATAGCTAAGCAGAAAAACGCCACCAAGAATTATCACACCAATAAGAATTATATTATTAGATGGTATTTGTGTCTTTGGATTTATTTTTGCAAAGAATTTGCCGGGAATGGCATTATCCCTTCCCATTCCGTAAAGCAGACGTCCGGCTCCAAGATGAGCTCCCGCCCCAGACCCAATTGTTGCAACAAGCAAAGCAATATTGACTGTCTGGAAAAGCCATGGACCACCAGCTCTTTTAGCTATGAAGCAAAATGCCGTATCCTGGTCGGGGAAAGTTGAAGCTGCCTCGGGCCAGACAAGCTGAGCGAAATAAACCTGTACAGATGCCAGAATTCCTGTTATAATACAAACCAGTACTGTGGCCAGAAGTATATTCCGTCGAGGATTGTGAACCTCTTCCGACAAAGTTGAAATGCCGTCAAACCCTATATAAGTAAGAACAGCTAGCGATGCACCGGCTGACACCGAAGGAAATGAAAATGTTTTTGGATCATAGAAGGGTCTGGTCCATTCTCCTGCATTTGCAGGCGGATTTAAAAAGAGATAACGAACCGCAGCAGCCAGGAAAAGGATAATAACCACACCTAACCCGGTAGCAATTATGGTGTTTGTACGTGAACTTGATTCAATTCCACGGAGATTCATGGCTGTAAAGAGACATGTAAAGGCAACGGCATAAACTCCGAAAGGTATTTCAGGAATCAGGTTTATTGCAGCTTTGCTGATCCAGATCACACATATGATCGGATTCATTATATAATCAAAAATCATTCCCCAGCCAACAAAGTACCCCAGCGAGGGATGGATTTCCCTGCTGACATATGCATATGCCGAACCGGCACTTGGATAAACATTTGCCATACGCCCGTAACTAATAGCGGTGAAAAGCATGGCAACCATGCCAATCAGTATGGTCGTAATTACATGACCTTTTGCAAGGCTCGCTGCGGCACCGTATAATGGCATTGGAGCAGTTGGTTGAATAAGGATAATACCGTATAATATCAGTGCGGACAGTCCGAGAACACGTTTTAAGCCCGGACCAGAGGGGGATGAAGTATGTGTGTCGCTCATAATGCTAGGTTCTAATAAAAATAATAACCATAAACCTAATAATTATAAACTTAATTCAAACAGTCGTGCAATAAAAATATAATAAGAAATTATAGGAAATTATTTTGCTGTAATGCCTGTTAATTTATTTGATTAACTTTATTACCCATAAAATGGATTTTTCTTAAAAATTAGAACTTATAGTATGAAAACATGTATTTTATTCACTTTCACCTTATTGGTTATTATATCCGTGAATTGTATCGCTCAGATTCCTGTGAACACAAAATTTCTGTTAAAAGATAACTGGGCAATCCAATCTTCCAAAGAGATTAAATCAGATGCCAAAACCCTTTCAACAATTGGTTTCAGGACCGATGGCTGGTATCCTACTTCTGTTCCGACGACCGTCCTGGCAGCACTGGTAGCAAACAAGGTTTACCCCGATCCATACTATGGGACAAATTTCAACGACCTTCCGGGCATGATTCCTTATCCAAAACGGGAAATGCCCGATGGCAGTCCGTTCAAGGTTGCATGGTGGTATCGCACAGAGTTCAAAATACCTGCCGACTATAAAAAAATGCATACATGGCTCCAGTTTCACAGCATTAATTACAAGGCTAATATATGGCTGAACGGCAAACTTATTGCTGACACAACAACAATTGAAGGCGCTTATCGTCTGTTTAATCTTGACATTACTAAAGAAGCCCTGGCTGGAGAAAATAACTGCCTTGCTCTTGAGATATTTCCTCCAAAAGGGATGGATCTTACCATTACATGGGTTGACTGGAATCCTACAACACCCGACAGGGGAATGGGCATCTGGTATGATGTCGCCGTTCATGCAACCGGAGAAGTGGCTATTGAGAACCCTCATGTGGTAACAAAACTGAACCTTCCCTCAACCGATCAGGCAAAACTGACCATTTCGGCCGAAGTCCGTAACGCAGAAGCGAAAAGGGTAAACGGAATATTAAAAGGGACAATTGAAAATATAGCTTTCTCACAGGAAGTAACCCTTGAAGCCGGTGAAACAAAGACTGTAAGTTTTCTTCCCGAGACATTTCCTCAGCTGGTAATAGCCAACCCCCGCCTCTGGTGGCCTCATACTGTCGGCCCCCAGAATCTTTATGATCTGAACCTGAGTTTTGAGACTTCAGGCAAAACAACAGACACTAAGAAAGTGCGTTTTGGTATTCGTGAGATTACAACATGGATGAACAATTTCGATAAACAGCATACAAAAGTTTTCCAGGTAAATGGTAAAAACGTTGTAATCAGGGGAGGGGGATATGTGCAGGATCTGATGCTGCGTCCATCAAACGATAGGATAGATGCTGATCTGATGTACGCAAAGTACATGAATCTTAATGCATTGCGGATGGAAGCTCCGCGTGGATCAGACTACCTGTTTGTNNTAGACGCTGACTTATTATATGCAAAGCACATGAACCTGAATGCTTTGAGGATGGAAGCCCCACGCGGTTCGGACTATCTGTTTGAAAGATGCGATGAAGAAGGCATTTTGCTGATGGTCGGCTGGTGCTGCTGCAGTTCCTGGGAACGCTGGAAAAACTGGACCGCTCATACAGGAGATGTTGCTGAGGCGAGCTGGAAAGATCTGATTGTTCATCTTCGCAATCACCCATCGGTTTTAACATGGCTTTATGGAAGCGATAATTTCCCGCCTGCTGATGTTGAAAAACGATACTTAAAAGTATTAAATGAGTGTGATAATACCAGGCCATATGAATCGTCGGCAACTCAGGCTCCAAGTTCCATTGCCGGCTTAACCGGTGTTTATATGGGCCCGTACCCGAATGTGTACGCTTATGAGACACCATCCTTCTGGTATTCAAAACTTGAATTCAATACGGAAGCAGGTCCGACAGGCGAGCAAATCCCTCCGATAGAGACAATGAGAATGATGATGCCGGAAAAAGACCTCTGGCCAATGAGCGGATCATGGGATCTTCGACTGCATAAAGCTTTTTATCTGATTGCCAGGGCCGCTCTTGAATCGAGGTACGGTAAGCCAACCGGTGTTGAAGAGTATTGCGTGAAATCGCAGGTATTTCAGAATGAGGCCGTAAAAGCAATGTTTGAAGCTTTTGCAGGCAATAAATACCGTTCCAGCGGCATTATTTACTGGATGTATAACTCCGCCTGGCCAAAGATGTACTGGCAATTGTACGACTATTATTTTATGCCCAACGGGGCTTTCTATGGAGCAAAAACTGCCTGCGAACCTCTTCATATCCAGTATTGCTATGATGACCATTCAATAAAAATAGTGAACTGTTTCTATAATGATTTTACAGGGTTGAAAGCAAAAGTGAGAATCTTCGATTTTAATATGAAGGAAGTCTCCTCCGTCATGATGGACGCAAAAGTTTCTGCCGATGGAAGCGAGAAAATATCCACCCTGGATGTACCAAAGGATATCACAAAAGTTTATTTTCTGAAACTGGAATTAATGGATGCTTCAGGGAAACAAGTATCCTCCAATTTTTACTGGCTGAGCTCCAATGGGGATGAGAAGGCTGATTTTACAGATCTAAGTAAACTTCCCTCAGCGAGTATAAGTGTTGCTGCAACTCCGATTCGCCAGGAAGGAAATAAATGCAAGCTAACGGTTACAATTGAGAATCTGGGAACAGGACTGGCTTTTGCTGTTAATCCAAAGATACTGAAGCTAACTTCAAAGGCCCCCGTACTTCCCGTGTTCTGGGAGGATAATTATATCTCTCTGCTTCCGAAGGAAAAGAGGGTACTGCAGGTTGAATACGATCTGAAAAATCTGGATGGTGAAAAGCCTCTTCTGAAAGTCGACGGGTGGAATGTGAGTGCAATAGAAAAGGAGATTAAATAGATCTCGACTATTTTACACCATCAATATACCTGTTGTTTACAATTAGTTTTCGCATTTCTATCATATTGATCGGACCCTGAATACGGTATATAACATTACCGCCTTGTTCTACCAGTAAAGTGTAAGGTAGTGCGCCAGACCACTTGGGGTCAATAGCTTCAACTAATGCAATGTTGTTATCGCTGTTGAAAATGTAGTTTTTGTTTGAGGCCTCATTTTTTTGCAGGAACTTTAATATGTTGTCTTTTCCTGACAACTTATCAGCATTTATTGAAATGAACTCAAACTGACGGCTGCGGTATATTCTGTCAATAATGACAAAATCCGGAAACTCCTGGACACATGGGCCACACCAGGAGGCCCAGACATTTATAAGCCGTAATTTGTCCGATTTATTCCAGATGAGTTCTTTTATTCCGGAAGTATCTATGTTTTCGATTGTAACGGGCAATTCTGACCATTCTTTATATAGCTTTTTTGTTCCCTCTGTTTTCCATGCCCATTTTGTTGAGCATCCAAACACCTTTGTTACAGGTTTCTCTATTTTTCTTCCTTCGAGAATTGCATCAATGGCATTTTGTAATAGTTCGCCTTTCCCTTTTTCCATCGATTCATCGATACAACCTACATATTGAAGCTTACGGTTTTTATCGAATGCAAAAGCATGCGGAGTAGCCATCGGACCATAGGCAATAGCTGTTTTTTGATCGTCTCCGTCGTATAAATACGGGAACTTAAAACCTTTGTCTTTGGCACGTATTTTCATCTCTTCAAATGTATCTCCAAGATCTGACCATCCTTGTTCCCATAAATTGAGCGATTTGGAACTATTTGGAGATATTACAACCAATGCCACTCCTTTTGATGTATACTTGTTGTATATATCAATAAGTCTGTCCTGGTAAGCCTGTGCTGTGGGACAGTGGTTGCAGCTGAAAACAACAACCAGCACTTTTGAAGAAGCAAAATCAGCCAGGGTGTATGTCTTATTATCGACCCCTTTCAGACTGAAATCAGGAGCCTGCGACCCAATTTCGAGAGTTTTGGGTTCAGGATGTCCTTCCTGACCAGTTACGATAAATCTGCAAAAAAGAAAAACACATAAAGGCAGGAGTAATTGCTTAGTATTCATTTTGTTAATGTAAAATTGTTTATCATTGAGATTGCAATTTGTTTTTGCGGAGAGAGGGGGATTCGAACCCCCGGTACCCTTTTGAGGTACACACGCTTTCCAGGCGTGCCAGTTAAACCACTCCTGCATCTCTCCTTATTATTTCAGCGGGGTCAAAAAACAGGGGCGCAAAATACAAAAATATTTTTACAAAACGACCTGTCATGAGATTTCTCCTGCCAGCGACATATTCAGAGATTGTACTACTTTTTCTTTAGAAGAAAACCTCCCCAGCAGATGCATTAGTTTGGTAACAGATGCTTCTGATGTAATATCTCTTCCGCTAACCACTCCGGCAGTAAGCATCTGCCTGCTTGTCTCATATAATCCCATTTCAACGCTTCCTCCGTGGCACTGAGTGACATTAAGTATTATTCCGCCTTTATCAATATATTGTTTCAGATCCTCCAAAAACCATTGATAAGTAGGCGCATTACCCGATCCGTAAGTCTCAATAATAAGTCCTCTTAATCCCTCGGTTTTTGTAATCGCGTTAACAAGTTTTCTGTTAATTCCAGGGAAGAGTTTAAGAATGGCAACATTTGTATCAAATGCTTTATGAACAATAAGTTTCTGCTCTTTTGCCGGATAGCTGATCGGGTTATTATAATATTTTAAATGTAATCCGACTTCAGCGAGGAGATGATAATTAGGTGAATAAAAAGCATCGAAATGCTCGGCACTCATCTTGGTTGTACGGTTCCCCCGGGTAAGTTTATTGTCAAAAAAAATACAAACTTCCGGAACAGCCGGCAACCCATTTTCTATGGCTGCGGCTATCTCAATTGCTGTTATAAGGTTTTCTCTCCCGTCTGTTCGCAACAGACCGATAGGCAATTGCGACCCGGTAAGTATAACAGGTTTCGCGAGGTTTTCCAGCATAAAGCTTAGTGCAGATGCAGTATATGCCATAGTATCAGTGCCATGAAGGATCACAAAACCATCGAAATCGTCATAGCTCTCTTCAATTATCTCGGCCATTTTAATCCATATACCGGGATCAATATTTGAAGAATCTTTAACCGGATCAAAAGATATAGAGTGAAGATCATAGCCGAATTTCCGAAGCTCCGGTACATGATCTGAAATATGCCGGAAATCAATTGGGACCAGCGACCCGGTACTAGGATCGTGTACCATACCGATAGTTCCTCCGGTATAAATAATGAGTACAGAGATTTCCTTTTTATTTTTCATTTTTTTCTAACAAATTGAAAAGCCTGACGGAATTTGAATATGTAATCGAGGCTGTCTCCTCTTCGCTCAATCCAAAAATATCAGCCAGTTTTTTATTTATGATGCAAATATATGAGCTTTCATTCCTTTTCCCCCTATACGGCGCAGGGGCAAGATATGGAGCATCAGTTTCAAGAACAAGATTCTCAGTGCCAGTCTCTTTTACTATTTTATCCAGTCCGGAATTCTTAAATGTCACAATGCCACCAATCCCGAGATAAAATCCCATATTAATAGCTCTCTCCGCATCTTTTAAGCTGCCGGAAAAGGCATGGAAAACGCCTGTCAATGTTTTTCCCTTAAATTCATCCAGCACTGAAAAAACCTCAGGAAATGCCTCCCTGGAGTGGATCACGACAGGTAACCCATTGTCTGACGCTAACGCAAGTTGTTTTCTGAAAGAAACCAGTTGCTCTTTCAGATAAGTTTTATCCCAAAAGAGATCGACTCCGATTTCCCCAATCGCAACAAATTTATGTTTTATGAACAGTTTTTCAAGATTATCAAGTTGAGAGAGATAATTCTTTTTGACCGATGTGGGATGAAGGCCTGTCATTGGATAACAGATACCCGGGTATCTGTTTACAGCAGAAAACATCTGATCAACAGACTGTACATCAATATTAGGCAGCAGCATTTTAACAATACCGCTTCTGACAGCCCTGTTTACCACTTCATCCCTGTCGGTATCGAATTCCGGAAGATAGAGATGTGTATGAGTATCAATAAACTGCATTAAACAACTCCCTGTGCAATCATTGCATTTGCCACCTTTACAAATCCTCCTATATTGGCTCCATCAACATAGTTAATGAACCCACTGTCTTTTGTACCGTACTTCACACATGTTTTATGGATGTTTTTCATTATCGTGTGAAGCTTCTCATCAACCTCTTCACGCGACCATGGCAATCTCATTGAGTTTTGCGTCATCTCAAGTCCCGATGTGGCTACGCCACCTGCATTGGCTGCTTTCCCCGGGCCATAGAGGATTTGAGCATTAAGGAATACCCCTACCGCTTCAATTGTGGAAGGCATATTAGATCCTTCCGATACACATATACACCCGTTCTTAACAAGTAATTTAGCCTCCTCCTCATTTATTTCATTCTGTGTTGCACAAGGCATAGCTATATCGCATTTAATTATCCAAGGTCTTTCTCCTTCAAGGTATTCAACACCATATTTTTCAGCATATTCTTTTATCCTTCCTCTCCTGACATTTTTAAGCTCCATGATGAAATTAAGTTTTTCGGCATCAATACCCTTTGGATCATAGATAAAACCATTTGAGTCTGATGATGTGACTACTTTCCCTCCAAGTTCTATGACTTTTTCGGTTGCATACTGAGCAACATTGCCCGATCCGGAAATACATACTACTTTTCCTTTTAATTTGTCTCCCCTTGTTGAAAGCATCTCCTGTGCGAAATAAGTGGCTCCATACCCTGTAGCTTCAGGACGGATGAGTGAACCACCCCATTCAATACCTTTTCCGGTTAAAACGCCAGTAAATTCATTCTTCAGTCTTTTATACTGCCCGAAGAGAAATCCTATTTCACGTCCACCCACTCCGATATCACCTGCAGGAACATCGGTATCGGCACCAATATGACGGAAAAGTTCCGACATGAAGCTCTGACAGAATCTCATTACTTCATTATCCGACTTGCCCTTTGGATCAAAATCAGAACCGCCTTTCCCTCCGCCCATTGGTAATGTTGTGAGGCTGTTTTTGAAAACCTGTTCGAAAGCAAGGAATTTAAGGATCCCCAGGTTAACAGTAGGATGAAGCCTGAGTCCTCCTTTATATGGACCTATGGCACTGTTCATCTCGATTCTGAAACCTCGGTTGATCTGAACTTCTCCTTTATCATCCAGCCATGGAACCCTGAATATTATTGTCCGTTCAGGTTCTGCAATTCTTTCCAGAATTTTTGCATGTTTATACTTGGGATTTTCTTCTATAAAAGGAATCAGGGATTCTGCAACCTCCTGAACTGCCTGATGAAACTCATTCTCACCAGGATTTTTGGCTTTGATCGTAGCCATGAATTGTTGTACTCTCGGATCCATAATAAAATAGTTTTAATTAAAGGTTAATTGGAGGCATAAAAGTATAAAAACAATGCCATATATCCTCTGATTTTTACCATAATATGATTGTAAATATTCCGGCTCTATCTCATACTGTCCGATAGAGATTGCCCGGGGAGCACTTCAATAATCCTTTGAACTCCATCTGGAGAAGGAGAGATGATAATTTATAAACCGGAATATCGAGTGACCTGCAAATAGTATCAATAGTGAGTTCCCCTTGTTTCGAAAGCAATTCAAATATTGTCTTTTCAGTTTCATCTAGCTCGGAAAACAGCGTTCTCTGTATAACAGGTTTTGACTTTTCAGGTTTCCAGTTAAGAAAGTATTCAATATCATCCGAACATTCAGTAAGAAATGCTTTATTACTTCTGATAAGATTGTTGCAACCGGCTGACCATTGATCATCCGGTCGACCAGGTACGGCAAAAACATCACGGTTATATGAATTCGCTATATCTGCCGTTATCAGGGCCCCTCCTTTAATTCCAGATTCGACAACAAGTGTGGCATCTGCAAGTCCGGCAATAATACGGTTTCTTTTCAAAAAATTATTGCGTTCCGGAAGTGCATCTGAAAGGAAGTCAGTCAAAAGGCCACCTTTGCTTACCATTGCCTTTGCCGTTGAGGCATGAATGGCAGGATAGGTGGTCTTAAATCCGTGAGCCAGGACACCAATTGTCTGAAGGTTATTTGCCAGGGCAGCTTTATGTGAAGCGATATCTATTCCATAAGCCAAACCACTGACTATAATAAGATCAGGATGACCTGCAGCCAGTCCTTCAATAATTTTTTCACACAATTCTCTTCCCCGTGTAGTGGCATTACGTGTGCCTACTACACTCAAAATCTTTGAAGCATCCAGATCGCAGTTACCTTTGAAGAAGAAAACAACTGGCGAATCGTCACATTGTCTGAGTCTGAAAGGATAATCGTTATCGAGATAAAAGCATGTTCTGATATTGCTCTTAGTAACATATTCCGCCTCTTTTTCCGCAGCATCAAGATAAGCTCTGTCACTTATATATTTTGCAATACCAGAGCCGATCCCTGGAATTTTAATAAGATTTCTGTATGGTTCATGAAATATTGCTTCAACGCTTCCAAAATGCGAGACTAGTTTTCGGGCATTAATATCACCGATACGCGGAATCAGACCTAAAGCAATTTTATGCTTAAGCAGCACCTCTGACATAGCACAAGAAATTGAGACATGTAAAGATAAAAAAATGGAGGGATATATAAAACAGCAGAGACGCGCAATTTGCACGTCTCTACATTTAATTTATATAAATATAGACCTTATTAAGCACCCTTCAGCGGGCAGGCCACAGCATATCGTTGGCCGGGGGTTTAGATCACCCCCATATCAAGCATTGAATTCGCAACTTTCAGGAAGCCTGCAATATTGGCTCCCTTTACATAATCAACATAGCCATCTTCTCTTTTACCATGGCTGACACACTGATCATGAATGTTACACATGATTTCATGCAGACGGCCATCAACTTCCTGGCTGTTCCAGCGTAGTTTCATTGAGTTTTGGGTCATCTCCAGTCCTGACGTGGCAACACCCCCGGCATTTGATGCTTTCCCCGGGGCAAAAAGCAAACCATTTTTCTGAATGATTTCAACCGCTTCCGGAGTACTGGGCATATTTGCACCTTCGCAAATACAGATGCAACCATTATTAATCAGTTTCTGAGCATCTTCACCAGTCAGCTCATTTTGTGTTGCGCAAGGGAGAGCAATATCCACCTTTACTTCCCATGGATGTTTACCTTCATGAAATTCAACACCTTCAAATGTGTACGAATATGGTTTGACAATGTCTTCATTTGACGCGCGAAGCTCAAGCATATAATCTATCTTTTTCCCGGATATACCTTCAGGGTCATATACATAACCGTCAGGACCAGATATAGTAACAACTTTCCCACCTAATTCCGTTGCTTTAAGTGCGGCACCCCAGGCAACATTTCCAAAACCGCTGATCGCCACTCTTTTCCCTGCGAATGATTCTCCTTTTGTGGCAAGCATCTCTTTGGCAAAATAGACGCAACCAAAACCTGTTGCTTCGGGACGGATCAAAGAACCTCCCCAGTTACTCCCTTTTCCCGTCAATACCCCTGTATGTTCGCTTGCAAGCCTTTTATACATACCATATAAGAAACCAATTTCCCGGCCACCAACACCAATATCACCTGCCGGAACATCAATTTCCGGACCAATGTATTTCCAGAGTTCAAGCATAAAAGACTGGCAGAAACGCATTACCTCTGCATTTGATTTTCCTTTCGGATCAAAATCAGAACCCCCCTTAGCGCCACCCATTGGAAGAGTTGTGAGCGCATTCTTGAAGATCTGTTCAAATCCGAGGAACTTCAGAATTGAAAGGTTAACGCTGGGGTGGAAGCGCAGTCCTCCCTTGTAAGGGCCTATTGCATTATTGAACTGAATACGGTAACCTAGATTTACTTTTACAATTCCTTCATCATCGACCCATGGAACTTTAAAAGTAATAGAGCGGTCAGGCTCAATAATACGCTCAATAATATTAGCGGATTCAAACTGCGGGTTTTCATTATAAACCTCTTCGATTGACTCAAGTACCTCTCTTACTGCCTGCAAATACTCTACCTCTCCGGGATGCTTCTTCTCGAGGTTGTTCATGATTTTATCTACATTCATTATTTTAATTTTTAGTTACGATTTAGCCTTTAAATTGGAGACTCAAATTTGAGATTGTTTAAAGTCATTAAAAATGATAAATCTCATGTTATCAGATGATAACCTTCACACTGCAGAGGTATACTGGTTTAACGATTTAATGACTTTTGCCTTCTCTTCCCGCGTAAGGGCACTGACATAAACCGGTGGATAATTTGCAACTCCGCCATGAACTTTCTGGAAAAGGATAATGCTTTGAATAAGCCCAAAAAACCTGGATTCAACCTTATATCCTGAAAATGTGGTTTTATTTATTTCAACAGAGTTCTTCTTTCCGCCAACGATACCGGCAGTAAAATATCTGAAAATCAGGTAATCTCCCTCATCAGAGTAGCTGAAAAACTGATAATTGAGCAACATGGGCATGAAAGCAAGCAGGATCCAGATTCCGATAAGGATTATTGTCCAGAAAGTATCGCTCATGCCAAGGAATGGAAATTTTATGAGCTTGCCTATATATGTAATAGCCAGATAAGCAAGTAACACAACAGTCGCTCCGAAGAGTTTTATCCTGAGACTTATAATTGTCTTACTGTTATCAAAAGTCATGGTAGATATTTTGTTTAAAATTACTACTTTTTCTTAACCACGCCGAGTTTTAAAAAATCGCAACAGGAGTTCCCTGCATTCTTCCTCAAGTACTCCGGATTCAACATTTGTTTTGGGGTGCAGCAATGATTCAGATATGGTTCTGTATCCTTTCTTTTCATCTGCAGCGCCAAAGACAAGAGCCGAAGCCTGGCTCCAGCCAATAGCCCCGGCACACATTGCACATGGCTCCAGAGTGACATAAATGGTACAATCTGCAAGATATTTACCTCCAAGCCAGTTTGTGGCAGCAGTTATAGCCTGCATTTCAGCATGAGCTGTAGGATCCCTCAGTGTTTCTGTAAGATTATGTGCCCTGGCAATAATCATTTCATTGCATACAACTACAGCCCCAACCGGAATTTCCTGTTTGTCAAATGCTTTGTTAGCTTCAGCTAGAGCTGCCCTCATATAATGCTCAATCGTTTTATGAGCCATGATTTTCGGATTAGCTCTTTAAAAGTAGAAAGAAAATCGGAATATTTCTTTTCTGAATCAAGAATAGATATTTTTAACTGGTCCGTCAGATGCCGGAAGAGTAAATTTGAATTCACTGGCCTTTCCATTATTCTTGCTCTCTACCCATATCTTCCCGCTATGTTTTTCTACAAATTCTTTGCAAAGTAATAATCCTAAGATTGTCCCTTTTTCTTCTACTTTGCCAAGTGTTGAATGGATTTCTGAAATATTAAACAGTTTTGTCAGATAATCCGGGCTTAATTCCAGTCCGCTGTTTAAAATTGAAATAGTTATATTTGATTGTGTTTGCTGAGCAGAAATATTAATTTGCCCCTCTTTACTGGTAAATTCAATTGCATTCGAGACAAGATTTCTCAATATGGTTTTTAACATAAAAATGTCTGCAAAAACAGTTAACCCATCTTCTGCAAAATGATTGATTTTGATGTTTTTTGCATCAGCATTTGGTTTAAGAATTGAAATTGCATCCTGAATGATTTTTTTTAAATTCAATTTCTGCGGTTCAAAAATAATTTTTCCCTGGTTAATTCTTGTCCATTGAAGCATGTTATCCAGAAGGCTATAGAGGTTGGTAGCAGATTTACTCATCATAATTGCCATCTTTTGTATTTCTTTCAATGGCAAAGTATCCAGTTCCTCAGCCATCAGTTTTGCAAAATTGTTGAATAAATTAAATGGCGTGTAGAGGTATTGGGCAATGACAGAGTAAAATTTATCTTTTTCGGAACTTATCCGTAGTAATTCTTTTTCGTACCGCTTTATTTCTGTTGTATCTCTGATGACAGTACAGAAAAAATAACCTCCGTTTAATTCAATAGGAAAAACCCTGCTTTGAATATTTCTGACATTCTCATCGTTTAAAGAAATCATTTCACTATCGATGATCTGATTAAATCGTTCGGGTGTTTTAAGCGTTACAATTCCTTTGATTAAATTTTCAATTTTTGCTTTGTCTCTAAGTGAAGGTGGTGTAAATTTATATTGGACATCAACGATATTCCTGTTTAAAATTTCATCGGCTTTTAATCCGCAAAGTATTTCAGCTCCTTTGTTCCAAATAATTATCTTTCCCTGGTCGTCAAAGACAATAATTGCATCGTTGATCTGGTTGATTATTTCTTTAAATTTTGTTTCACTCTCTTTAAGTGCCAGTTCTGACTGTTTTCGCTCTGTGATATTTCTGGCTAAGCCAGTACAGCCAATAATCTCATCGTTTTCGTTCAAAACAGGATTAAAATAAACCTCATAATAAGCAAGGTTAGCATCGCCAAAAGTCTGTATAAGTGAATGAGATTCGCCCCTTAACGCAATGTCAAAATTCTCCTTTAACAGTTTTCTGTCTGTATCCGAAGAAACATAATCCAGGATATTTGTACCTATTCTGATATCCGCATTATATGCAAACTTCATGTCATCCCAATGGGCTTTATTGAAATACAAATACAGATAATCCTTGTCAATGGAAAAAATTGTTGTTTCTTTCTGACTTTCTATACTGGATCTCAGAAGTATTTGTGATTTTTTAAGTGCTTTGTCTGCCTGTTTCCGCTCTGTGAGATCAATCACATTTGCTAACCAGAATTTCTCATTTTT
The DNA here is from genome assembly GCA_003141525.1 of Bacteroidales bacterium. GTDB lineage: Bacteria > Bacteroidota > Bacteroidia > Bacteroidales > VadinHA17 > LD21. The sequence goes on along the minus strand of PLML01000123.1, from coordinate 40,340 downwards.
CTTCTGAATAAATGATGAAATAACCACATTAACAGGGATATGTTTTCCGGATTTATGACAAAAAATAAGATCAAATCCTTCTTTTGGTGCATCATTATTAAGCGTTTGTTGTAAAGCGTTGTTTATGTTTTCAATGTCTTGCTGACACCAATACAAATATGGAGGGAGCTTTCCTAAAAGCTCCTCTTCATTCCAGCCAAACATTTTGCAAAATGATTTATTGACATAAACTTGTCTGCCATTATTATCAACAATGGCAATTCCACTTGGGATTGCGCTTTCTAACGCCTGCCTGAATGACATTTCCTTTTGTAAAACTGCTACATTATTATGCGATACCAGATTACTCACTTGGAGTTCTAATTCTTTTATTCTTTCTTCAGGATCAATCTTTCCCATTCCATATATGTTTATAGTAGCGAACAATTGTAATTTAGATTAGTTCAAAATAAGCGACTGATAAAATACCAATTTTGAGGATTTCACAGTTTCATCGCCCATTTTATTATTATTAGTGCAAGAACACTGATCCGCTGGTTAAACATAAAATTCTTACTTTTGCTGAAACCAATAATAAAAAAATGTACAGGACAAATACATGCGGCGAATTAAACATGAACAATACAGGGCAGGATGTTATTTTGTGCGGATGGATTCAGAAATCAAGAGATCTGGGCGGAATGACATTTGTTGATCTTCGCGACAGGTATGGAATAACCCAGCTTGTATTTAACATGGAAACCAACAGGGAGCTTTGTGAAAAAGCCCGTAAGCTGGGACGTGAATTTGTTGTACAGGCTATAGGTAAGGTGAGAGAAAGGAGTAACAAGAACCTGAAGATGTCTACAGGTGAAATAGAGATAGAGGTTAATGAGCTTAATATCCTGAACAGGAGCGAGATTCCTCCTTTTACAATTGAAGAAGAGACAGATGGGGGTGTGGAATTAAGAATGAAATACCGTTACCTCGACCTGAGACGAAACACGGTTAAAAACAATATTTTACTTCGTCACAGGGTATCACAGGAAGTCCGTAAATACATGGATTCCATAGGTTTTATAGAAGTTGAAACGCCAATACTTATTAAATCAACACCTGAAGGGGCACGCGACTTCGTTGTACCTTCAAGAATGCAACCGGGAACTTTTTATGCATTGCCGCAATCGCCCCAGACTTTAAAGCAGCTGCTTATGGTTGCAGGTTTTGATAAATATTTCCAGATTGTAAAGTGCTTCAGAGATGAAGACCTGCGGGCTGACAGACAACCGGAGTTTTCGCAGATAGACTGTGAGATGTCATTTGTTGAAAGAGATGATATCCTTAATACATTTGAAGGTCTTGCCAGGTACCTTTTCAAACAAATAAAAGGCATTGAATTCAAAGAGCCGTTCCTTAAAATTCCATATCGTGATGCAATGGAATTTTATGGTTCGGATAAACCTGATCTTAGATTTGGTATGAGGTTTACAGACTTATCAGAGTCAGTCAAAGGTCATAATTTTGCCCTTTTTGATACCTCAGAATATATAGCTGGAATATGCGTTGAGAAATGTTCTGAATATACCAGGAAACAGCTTGATGAACTTACTGAGTTTGTGAAAAGGCCACAAATTGGAGCAAAGGGGCTTATATATTTAAGATATAATACCGATGATACATTAAAATCATCGGTAGATAAGTTTTATGCCCCTCAGGATCTTAGGAAATGGGCTGACATAATGAATGCAAAACCCGGAGACCTTATTCTTGTACTTGCAGGTGAAAAGAAGAAAACCCTGACAGCCCTTTCTGAACTGAGGCTTGAAATGGGAAACAGGCTGGGACTGCGAACAAAAGACAAATTCTTTCCATTATGGGTTGTCGACTTTCCACTTTTTGAATGGGATGAGGAAGCGAAAAGATTCTATGCGATGCATCATCCTTTCACATCTCCTGTGTCTGAAGATCTTCCTCTAATGGAGACAGATCCGGGGAAAGTAAGAGCTAACGCATATGATCTTGTAATCAATGGCGTTGAAATTGGGGGAGGTTCTATCCGGATTCATGATGCTGAAGTTCAGAAACTAATGTTCAAAGTTCTTGGATTCAGCGATGAAGAGGCAAACGAACAGTTTGGCTTTCTCCTGAATGCATTTAAATACGGAGCGCCGCCTCATGGGGGAGTAGCTTTCGGATTTGACAGGTGGGTAGCTATGTTCGGCGGTCAGGATTCAATACGTGATTTCATCGCATTCCCTAAAAACAATTCGGGACGTGATGTTATGCTTGATACGCCGGCACAGATTTCAAGCAAACAGCTAGATGAACTGCAACTGATTATAGTTGGAAAAAAACAAGAATAGTTTTTTATTCGTTTTGAATCTTGGTTTTAATGATGATTACTCCGCCATATCCTCTCGATCCGTATATCGCTGCAGCTGTACCCTTTAGTACATCAATTGATTTAACTGATGTAGGAGGGATACTAGGAAGTTCATCCATATAAACACCATCCACTACAATAAGAGCATAGACACTGCCAAACAGATCTTTAGAGTCTTGAATTATTACGGATAAACCATTCAGCCGAACGCCCGAAATTTCTCGTTGGATCATGTCAGAAATTGAATTATATGATGCATATTTTTTGTTTGTTCCGTCAATCTTATTCACATCGGTAGTAAGGTTTTTCTTTTTAACATTGCCATACCCAACATTAATTCCTTGTTCACCAGGTGCAATATCTTTATCCGTAGTTTGTTGAGTTCCTGTTTTTCCAAAATTAAAATCAATTTGGGTTCTTCCTTTTATAGAGTCTTCAAATGTGCCGCTACCAAAGGTAAAGATTCCAATCTTTGACGCAGAGGGGCTAACCTTAATTTTATAGTTACCCTTAGAATCGGTTACAGAATTTGTTTTTTGGTCATCAATCATAACTATTGCGTTCACAATAGGTTCCTTAGCTGCATCCAGTACAGTACCTGTTATTATTATCTTTTTATTGTTTTTTTGTGCAGTTATGTTGTTAAAACATAATGCAGACAGAAGGATTAAAAGAATTAATTTTATTTTCATCATATTAAATATTAATTAAACTAGAAATTATTATTATTCTTTTTCTGTACCATTTTTAAGGGTTATACTTATTACACCATTTGTTCCATTGACTCCATACATTGATGCCGATGTACCTTTAAGTATTTTTATGGACTTCACCTCAAGCGGGTTAACATCATCGATACTTGGAACGATTGCCCCGTTTATAACAAAAAGCGGTGTAGTGCTGCCAAAGAATGAATGGCCCTGTTCTATCTGAACACTTTTTCCGTTGACTACAACTCCTCTGACTTCAGCACGTATCATCTGATAAATGTCGTTATAAGTATTCATCTTTTTTGCCCTTGCCTTGCCTTGTTTTTTAATAGTATCCATGGCAGCTTCATTTTTGAAATCAGAACCTTGTTTTGACGCTTGTTCTTCAGTTGAAGTAAGCTCGAAATTTATATTAGTCTGACCATTTATTGCTATTTTTTTTGGATCGTATCCGGGTGAGCGGACTTCGAGATTAATAGTTGAAGAGCTGACTTTGATTTTATATGAACCATTGCTCCTTGTTACATTTCTGGTCTCGACATTGTCAACATATAAAACTGCCCCTGCTACGGGTTTCTTGTCCTGGTTCAGGACTTTCCCGGTAATAGTGATCAATTCATCCGTTTCTTTCCCCGCCTTTTGTCCGGAAACAAATTGTGAAAGACAAACCGCCAGAATTAGTAAAATGGTCTTATTCCACTTCATTTTTTTCGAATTTGGTATTTCGTGCAAGTTACTTCTAAGTGAAGAGAAGAGCAAATAATTCAATGGTTAAATGTTTTTGCCAATAAGAGTAGCTGAGGTGCATCTTTCAATTAAAACCTTAACGTATTCTCCCTTCTTAAAATCACCTCCGGGAAAAACAACAACCTTGTTTTGTGAAGTCCGGCCTGATAAATAATCAGATGATCTCTTCGAAAATCCTTCTATCAGAACGTCAAAGATCATGCCAATATCTTTCTTTTTCGATTTTGCTGAAAGCAGGTTCTGAAGTGAGATCATTTCGCTTAGTCTTTCCGACTTTACAGATTCGCTGACATCATCCTTAAATTTTCTTGCAGCTTTTGTTCCTGGCCTTTCACTGTACTTAAACATATAAGCAAAATCAAAGCCTGCCAACTCCATAAGTAAGAGTGACTCTTTATGATCTTCTTTTGTTTCAGTACAAAATCCGGTTATCATATCTGTCGACAGGGAACAATCAGGAATAATGGTATGTATAGCTTTTACACGGTCTATATACCACTCCCTGGTATATTCACGATTCATTAGTTTAAGAATGCGGCTGCTTCCACTTTGCGCAGGCAGATGAATGTGTTTACATATATTTTTATTCCTGGCAATCGCATACAGAAGTTCATCTGAAATATCTTTTGGATGGGAAGTCGAAAACCTTACCCGTAAAAGAGGATTTATAAGGGCAACTTTTTCCAGGAGTTCAGGAAACCCGATGATTACATGGTCGTCAACCCATTTGTAAGAATCAACATTTTGTCCAAGCAGCGTCACTTCCCTGTAACCCATCTCAAATAGCTCTTTTACCTCTTTCATAATCGAATCGGGATTTCTGCTCCTTTCAGTGCCACGCACATAAGGCACAACACAATATGCGCACATATTATTGCAACCACGCATTATTGAAACAAATGAAGAAACCCCATTCTTATCCATCCTCACCGGTGAAATATCAGCGTAGGTCTCTTCTCGTGAGAGAAGAACATTTACTGCTTTGTGACCTCCCTCAGCTTCAGTTACAAGAGACGGGAGATCCCTGTAAGCGTCTGGCCCTACAACTATATCAACTAACTGATCGGTCTCGATCAGCTTCTCCTTAAGCCTTTCTGCCATACATCCTATTATTCCTATTTTCAGATCATTCTTCTGCTTTTTCAGATGACTGATAGCTTTAAGACGACTCCAGATTCTTTGTTCAGCGTTATCGCGAATTGAACAGGTATTTATTAATATTAATCCGGCATCTCTAATATTTTCGGCAGGTTCATAGCCAGCTTTGCAAAGAATGGATATAACAACCTCACTATCAGCAACATTCATCTGACAACCATACGTCTCAATATAAACTTTCTTATTCATTTTTGCATATATGCTTAACTAGAAGTGTTCCTCGTTCCTCGTTGCTCGTTTCTCGTTTGACACTCTGTGTAATTCAGTAATTCTCTGTGGCCCTTCTTATTTTTTTTACCACAAACCTGCCTGCCGGTAGGCAGGGGAACACAAAGGCTTCACTAAGGTAACAAAGGATGTCAGCTCTCTTAAACAGCAAATCTCCAATTCTCTCCTTCCCCTTTTCTCCTCATCAATTTCAATTCCGGCACAAATCTATAAACTATGACCGAGGTTTGAAAGAATTATTTAATTTTGCATTCTGTATAATAAATATCTAAAGTATGTCAGGACATAGCAAATGGTCGACCATAAAACGGAAAAAAGGGGCAATAGATGCTAAAAGGGGAAAGAAATTCACCAAAATTATCAAAGAAATAATAATTGCGGCAAAAGAAGGTGGTGGCGACGCTGAATCCAATGCAAGGCTAAGACTTGCAGTCCAGAATGCTAAAGGTGCCAACATGCCTAAAGATAATATTGACAGGGCAATTAAAAAGGCTACGGGTGCTGATGCTGAAAGTTTTATCGAAACTTCATTTGAGGGTTATGGCCCATGCGGAGTTGCAGTATTTGTTGAATGCCTGACAGATAACAATAACAGAACCGTAGCATCAGTAAGGTCGGCTTTCAATAAGCACGGAGGCAATCTTGGAACAAACGGATCGCTGGCTTTCCTCTTTGAAAGAAAAGGAATATTTACAATTAAAAATGAAGGATTATCGCTGGAAGATGTGGAGCTTGAGATGATCGATGCAGGTGCAGAAGATTTTGAGGTCGACGGTGATATGCTTATTGTCACATGTGCTAAAGAAGATTTTGGAAGCGTAAACAGAAAGCTGAATGAGCTTGGTATAGAGCCCGAGGAAGCAGGGCTGAAGAGGATTCCCCACGACACTAAAAAGCTTGATATCGAATCTGCAAGAAAAGTTCTCAGGCTTATCGACACACTTGAAGATGACGATGATATCCAGTTTGTATATCATAATCTTGAGATGACTGATGAGCTGGCTGCAGAGCTGGGATAGAAATTTTTGCTACTTTTGCAACATGATCAGAAAACTCTTTTTGATATTTGTTTTTCTTTGCTTTTCAACACTGATTGCACGGTCACAGTTTTTTGTGAAAACATCGGATCTTTTTACAAGGACGGATGGCAACCAGCATTTGGGTCAGCTTAATATCATCCAGGATCAGGCATTAGATACACTTATTAGCAGATATATTCTTGGATACAGGAATCTGGAAGAGAAAAATGGCTACGAGGGTATGGAAGGCTATAGGATTCAGATATACAGCAGTTCCAATAGAAATGCAAGGGAGGAATCAGCCAGGATAAAAGCTGAATTTATGAGCAAGTTCCCCGACATTGTTTCGGATCAGTTATTTGCTGAACCCGGATATTGGAAAATCAGAGTGGGTAACTTCAGAACAAAAACCGAAGCTACAAGGTTATTTTTAATGATCAGCAAGGTGTTTCCCGATGCATATATCGTCCCTGATATTATAAATCTCCCGGAACTGAATAATAGATAATTATGAGTGATAACATCAAACACGAATGCGGCATTGCAATGTTAAGATTGCGTAAGCCGATGGAATACTATATTGAAAAATATGGTACCTGGAGCTATGGTCTGCAAAAAATGTACCTGATGATGGAAAAACAGCATAACCGCGGTCAGGACGGAGCTGGTATAGCTGGCATTAAGCTGGATGTTCCACCGGGAAACAGGTATATTTTCAGGCAAAGATCAAACAAAGCAAATCCTATTAAAGAAGTATTTGACCTTATATATCAGGATATTGATGCATTAACTCAGTCTCATCCCGAGGGTTTTAAAAATCCCGGTTTTATTAAAGAAAATGTTCCGTTTGCCTGCGATATATATCTTGGACATCTGAGATATGGTACATATGGGAGTTATAATATTGACTATGTACATCCTGTGAGCCGTGAAAATAACTGGAAGTCAAAAAACCTTGTCATGGCCGGGAATTTCAACCTCACAAATGTTGGAGAAGTTTTTAGCAGCCTGGTTGAGTTAGGTCAGAATCCTGTTGATTTTTCAGATACGGTTACAATACTAGAAAATATCGGACACAGGCTCGATGAAGAAAACGAGAGATTATTCCGGAAATTTAAAGAGGACGGTTTTTCGAAAAAAGAGATTTCCCCGCTTATAGAGAAAAACCTGGATGTCGCTTCAATTCTTAGAAAAGCCAGCCGTAACTGGGATGGTGGTTATGCAATGGCCGGGATGGTAGGCCATGGTGACGCATTTGTGATGAGAGATCCCGCGGGCATCAGACCTGCATACTACTATATTGATGATGAGGTAGTTGTAGTTGCTTCTGAAAGACCGGTTATTCAGACGATCTTTAATGTAAGAACAGATAATGTCCTTGAACTTCCGCCTGCAAGCGCTATTATAATTAAGGCATCAGGGGAAACAACCATTGAGAAGATCAGGGATGAAACCGAACTCAGAAAATGCTCATTTGAAAGGATATATTTCTCAAGAGGAACCGATAAGACAATATACAAGGAAAGAAAGAAGCTCGGGGAACTGCTGGCGGATAGTGTTCTGAAGGTTGTTGACTATGATCTTGACCACACGGTCTTTTCCTATATCCCCAACACGGCTGAAAGCGCATTTTATGGATTGATAAAAGGAGTGGAGAATTATCTCAACCAGGTAAAAATCGACCATATTATCAGCAGGGGAAAGTACCTGGAAAGGGAGGAACTCGAAAAAATTATCAACCAGCGACCCAGGATTGAAAAAATAGCGGTAAAGGATGCAAAACTGCGAACATTTATAACAGAAGACGCAAGCCGTGATGATCTCGTAGGACATATTTATGATGTAACCTATGGCGTAATAAAGCGGGGAGTAGATAACCTTGTGGTTATAGACGACTCAATTGTTAGAGGTACTACCCTGAAGAAAAGTATAATCAGGATCCTTGATAAACTTGATCCGAAAAAGATAGTTATCGTCTCTTCATCACCACAATTGAGATATCCCGATTGCTACGGAATTGATATGGCTAAACTTGGTGATTTTATTGCTTTCAAAGCAGCCATTGAACTCTTAAAAGATGCAGGAAAAAAATCAATAATTCAGTCAGTCTATAATGAGGCATTGTCTGAGCTCCAGAAACCTGTTGACGAAATGAGAAACCTTGTACGAGAAATCTATAGGCCTTTTTCTACTGAGGAGATATCAGCAAAAATTTCATCGATGCTTAAATCGGACGAAATAAAATCAGAAGTCAAAATTGTATTTCAATCAATTGAAGGTCTTCATGAAGCTTGTCCCGGACACCTGGGAGACTGGTATTTTACAGGCAATTATCCTACTCCCGGTGGCAATAAGGTGGTAAACCAGTCTTTCATAAATTACGTGGAAGGAAGAAATATAAGGGCTTATTGATTCTCGTGTGAAAACCAGGTGATTTCAAAATCTTTCTTATACGAAGCGAGGTGCCTGTTGATCTTTTCAACATAAATATCCCTGAGCGTAATCATTATTCCGGTCTCTTCCACATCTCCGAATTTATGATTTATGAAAGTACCGAAAGTTTTCATCGTGGGTGACAAATTCATATAAGCATTGATAAGAGGAGGGATATTCTCATTCAGGTTCCTGACCTCTCTGGATAAGATTTTGTAATTTTCCTTATATCTCCAGCCCCTGAAAATTTTCTTCATCTCATCCCTATGAATATCAATATTTGCAGGGTCAACCGGAGTAACCAGGCGATCAGAATCTCTGAAATGCCTCCTGAGGAAATAGAGGATCATATTTCTGGCTTTCGGATTAAAGTGGGGATACATTGTCACTTTCCCGAATAAATATTTCAGGTGATGATTATCGATTATTATGGCGCCAAGACCATCCCAAAGGTTATCCAGTGCAAACATGCTTTTCCTGCCCATTGAACGCGATTGGTAATCGGGATGAACAAATGACCTCCCAAGTTCCATCAGATGAGGATAGTACTTCGTTATAAATTTTTCAGAAAAATTGAAATAAGCAGATGAAGCAAGCTTCGTGATATCGCAATTGGTGCATCCTTTTTCAGGAAAATAGAACCGATACCCACCTATCATCTCTTTATTTTCAGGGTCCCATACAATCAGTTGTTTTTGAGGATCAACGCTGGCGGTGTCAAATTCATCGATATCTATAGCGTGTCCTGTTCCTCCTCCGGCATGCCTGAAAGTAAGTTCCCTGACCCGGCCCACTTCGTGCATGAGAGCAGGAGAATTATTATTATCAAATACATAAACCTCATTGTTGCCATTGTTGGTCCTGCGCAGAAGCTTTTCGATTGTAAGCTCAGCAATAATCTGATCTTTTGGTAATTGGGCAACAACTGGTTCCATTGAATATTATAAAACGGGAGTGATATTTCCAAATATTATTTTATAAAATTGGACGCAATTTAATCTTTTTTTTTGTTTCCCGGTTATCGGGAAATAAATGATTCCAGATTGTATGATTTTGATTTAACCCAGTCAGCCCATTCCAAAGCAGATTTTGTTCTATCAAAGGTTTCCCAGGGAATTGGTTCACCAAAAATCAGCCTGATCTCTTTATCTTTTTGTTTGAACATTTCATCGGGAAGATAAAGCATTTCGATATTTGCTTTCAAACCAATAAGCTTTCTGATATTGGCAAGATTGTAGAAAAAATTGGAGTTCCTGCCCGAAAAAAATGCCGGCACGACATCTCTCTTATGCTGAATAGATTTAGTTATGAAGCTTTTATGCCACTCCAGGTCGCTTATAATTCCTCTTTTTTTTCTTGAACATAATCCGGCAGGGAAATAAAGGATCTGGCAGTCTGAAGAGTATGCCTCCTCAATCATTTTGGCTGCATCCTTTGCCTGGGCTCCAAGTTTATTTACAGGGATAAAGATACCTGACATATTTTTGATGTTGATAAGTATGTCGTTGACAGGGAATTTTATATCGGGAAAATGTTTCGATAATTCATAAATAAATACCAGTCCGTCGAGTCCTCCAAGTGGATGATTTGAAACAAATATGAACCTGCCTGATTTTGGGATTTTCTCACTTCCTGCAACCTTGAATTTAATTTCAAAATGCTTCAGGAAGGCGGCTATTAATTCGGAATCTCTAAGGTGACCATATTTTATAAGGAATTCATTTATTTCATCCTGATGGACAATCCTTTTCAGATAATTTATGACAAAGCCGGGGATGGTCCTGGCGAGTGCCGGATTTTTTGAATAGAGGACATTTTTGACATCTATTGTTTGATTTTCTTTATTTTCTAATACACTATCCATTTTCCTGACGATTCTCAATTATGACGGAGGTTCAAATTTACCAAAAATAGTGAAGTTTATTACTAGCTATTTCGACACAGATTTGACCATCTGCTATTTTTATGAACCCATCCCCCAACTCCTTCTCTTTTGTCTAAGGGAAGGGGAGTAACAAATTATATATCAGGAATATATCCCTTCCCATATTGTTTAAGGGAAGGGTCGGGGAATGGTTAAGAAATGCAGGGATAAGGTAAGATTATATGACTACAGAATATGTAAGCTTTGAAATATTTGAGATGAGTTTGGTGGAATTCTATAATAGCTCAAGTATGTAAATAGTTTAGATAGGCAAAGAACAATGCTGACTTCCCCCCTCAAAAAGTTATTAACAAAAAACGAAAAAATGTGGGGCTAAGTGGAGCAAAGTGGATATTTTTTCTTTATTTTAGCCTTTTTATTGAAAAAAGCTGGTATGGCCACATTTATTGGTGATTACACGTGCAAAGTTGATGTCAAAGGGAGGATCATACTTCCAATGGCATTTAAGAAGCAGATGCCGGCTGATGCGCAGGATCATTTTGTGGTTAGGAAGGATATCTTCGAAAACTGCCTTGTACTATATGCTATAGAAGACTGGAACAGGCAGTTAGAAAAGATCAGGAAAAAAATCAACCCTTATAACCGTGAGCAGAATATGTTCCTCAGGAATTTTTTTAAAGGAACAGCAGAACTCTCGCTTGATAACAATAACCGCATACTTGTCCCGAAAAAATTAATGGAAATGATTGGAGCTGAAAGGGATGTTGTTCTTGCCGGACAGGATGGGAGGATTGAGATATGGGCGGCTGACATTTATGATAAAATTGACATGCCTGCTGAAGATTTTGCCAACCTGGCTGAGAAACTGATGGGTGGAAGTATAAATGAGCCTGAAAAATAATGGTTTACCATATTCCCGCACTGCTCAAAGAGAGTATTGACGGGCTGAACATACGGCCCGACGGGATTTATGTCGATGTAACATTCGGAGGAGGAGGACATTCAATGGAAATTCTTAAACGCCTTAAAACCGGTAAACTAATCGCTTTTGATCAGGACGAGGATGCTGTAATAAATACTCCGGCAGATGAAAGGTTTCTATTTCTCAACCAGAATTTCAGATTTCTGAAAAACAATCTGCTGTTCAANNCCTCTTGATATGAGGATGAATAAAAATGGCACCGTAACAGCTGCTCACCTTCTTAAGAAAATGGATAAGGAATCCCTTGCTGATATTTTTTACAGGTATGGTGAACTGTCAAATTCAAGAAGAATAGCCGGGGAAATTGTTAAAGCCAGGGTCGTAAAACCCATAGAAACTGTTAACAATATTATTGATACGGTCGGGAAACTGGCACCGTTCCGTCAGGAACATAAATTCTATGCAAAGTTGTTTCAGGCTTTGAGGATCGCTGTCAATCACGAAATTGAGTATCTGCAGGAGATGCTTGAACAGGCTCTCACAGTGCTGAATACAGGCGGAAGACTCGTTATCATAAGTTATCATTCACTTGAAGACAGGGTAGTAAAAAATTTCATAAAGACAGGCAATTTTAGCGGAGAGGAAAAAAAAGATTTTTATGGTAATGCTGAAACACCTTTCAGGATTATAAACAGGAAGGGTACAACACCCGGCGATAGAGAGACCGCCATAAATAACAGGGCAAGAAGTGCAAGACTCAGGATTGCTGAAAAGATTTGACAAATGGAAGATAATACTCAAAATATTAAAGACAATACTAAGAAGCAGATAATTCCTGGCAGTTTTATAAAGGAGCTCCTGAGCGGCAGCATGGTCTCTGAAAAGATCATACTTAAAAATCTGGGGTATGTTGCACTTATAGCCTTTCTGACTGCAGTTTACATTGGGAACAGGTTTCACGCTGAAAAAATAACAAGAGAAATGACACGGCTTCAAAGAGAAGTTAAAGACCTGAGAGCTGAGTCGCTCTCAACCTCAGCCGATTTGATGTATATCAGTAAGCAGTCTGAGGTATTCAATATGGTCAGGGAGAAAGGATTGAACCTCGAAGAGCTGAAAACTCCACCCTATAAATTATTGGTTGACAAGAAATAAAGCAAATGGCAGCAAGAGATGAAATAGTTTGGCGTGGCGCACTGGTATATTTTGCAATTGGATTGCTGGCTGTCGCTTTACTTGTACGCATACTTATTCTTCAATATGTTCAGCGGGCCAAATGGGCAGATATGAGCGAGAAATTTGTTTTTAAAACAGCTGAGATGCCTGCCAACCGGGGTGATATACTTACCAGTGACGGACGCATCCTTGCAAGTTCAGTCCCATATTACACAATCTATATGGACACGCGAAGCAGTGGAATGTCAGCTGCCACATGGTCGAACGGGATTAACGGACTATCCGCAGGACTGGCTCAAATCCTTGGAGAAAAGTCTCCTTCAGTTTGGAAATCAGAAATATCAGAGGCCAGGAGAAAGGGTGACCGTTACTTCCTCATCCAGCGTAAAGTCAACTATGAAACGCTTAAGAAGCTGAAAGAACTGCCAATATTCAGAGAGGGCCAGTATAAAGGAGGTATGGTAGCCCAGGCTGAAAACAAGAGAATAATGCCAGGTGGTAATCTTGCGGCCCGGACCATCGGTTATCTCAATCTGGGCAGTGAAGGCAATGAGGTTGGTGTTGAGGGCGCATTCGATAAAGATCTGGCTGGTAAAAACGGTGTGGCTGTGAAACAACGTCTGACCGGAGGTGACTGGATAATAGTCGAGGATCCAAATAGTGTTGAATCGAGAGACGGTAATGACATTGTAACTACACTGGATCTTGATCTTCAGGATGTTGCAACGACAGCTCTTCTGAATCAACTCAGAAAAAACAATGCTGATCATGGTTGCGCGGTACTAATGGAGGTTTCAACCGGAAATATTAAGGCGATTGCTAATCTTGGCCTTCAAAGCGATGGTGATTATCACGAAACATATAACTATGCAATCGGTGAAAGCACTGAACCTGGTTCAACATTTAAACTGCCATCTCTTATGGCCGCTATTGAAGATGGTGTTATTGATACGGGTGATATTGTAGATACTGGTCCCGGAAGTGTTAAATTCTACGACAAGATTATCAAGGACACAAAAGAACATGGCATAATAACTGTCAAACAGGTATTTGAAGAGTCATCAAACGTTGGAACATCCAAGCTTATCTATGAGCATTACAAAGACAAACCTAAGGATTTCGTAAACCGTCTTTATGCCATGAGATTGAACAAACCTCTTGAGCTGCAGATAAAAGGAGAAGGAGACCCGATTATCAGGTATCCAGGAGATAAACTTTGGTCGGGTCTGTCGTTGCCGATGATGTCGCACGGCTACGAGGTACAGCTTACACCTTTGCAGATACTCACTTTCTATAATGCTGTTGCAAACAATGGCAAAATGATGCGTCCGCTTTTTGTGACTGCAATCATGAGGAACGGAAGCGTGATCAAGAGCTATGACCCGGAGGTCATTATCAACTCGATTGCATCGCGTTCAACATTAAGAAAAGCAAAAAAGATGATGGAGGGTGTCGTTGAAAGAGGCACTGCCACTAATCTTAAAAACCCTAATTATAAAATTGCAGGAAAAACTGGCACAGCACAGATAGCAAGAAACAAGTATGGTTACAAAACCGGTTCCAGCGTATCCTATTCAGCCTCTTTTGTTGGATACTTCCCGGCAGAGAATCCTCTCTATTCCTGCATTGTTGTGGTTAACTCTCCTTCGAACGGAGTCTATTTCGGAAATGTAGTTGCAGGAACAGTTTTCAAGGAGATATCCGATAAGGTTTATGCAACAAGATTTTTCAGGGATTACAAGCCGGGGGAAAAAGATGAAATAAAACCATCTGCTCCTGATGCCGGTAATGGGTACAGGGCCGACATAAATGAAGTACTTAAAAACCTGGATGTTAACTACCGGCGGACTGCTGATGATGACTGGGTCGCTACCCGCGAGAGCGGTGATACCGTAAGTCTGGCAGGTGTAAAGATACAGCCGGGTCTTGTACCTGATGTAAGAGGAATGAGCCTGCGTGATGCGGTCTATCTCCTTGAGAACACCGGGTTAAGAGTAAAAATCAGTGGTAAAGGGAAAGTGCTGAGGCAATCTCCTGAACATGGCGCAAAGTACAATGAAGGAACAGTAGTTTCTCTCGAAATGAATATGTGAAATGATGAAGATTGAGGATATATTGACAGGAATTGAAGTTGTGTCTGTAATCGGAACAAAAAACAGAGTTATATCCGGTGTTGAGTTTGATTCAAGGAAAGTGAAAAAGGATTCTCTGTTTGTCGCCGTTAAGGGATATAAAACCGATGGGCACGATTTTATTAACTCTGCAATTGCTTCAGGTGCCTCTGCTGTTATTTGTGAAATACTTCCTGAAAATCCGGAAAAAAGTGTCTGCTGGATAAAAACAACAGATTCAGCAAAAGCGCTCGGATTAGCAGCAGCTAGTTTCTTCGGTAACCCTTCATATTCACTTAAACTTGTTGGTGTTACAGGAACAAACGGGAAAACAACAATTGCTACTCTGCTGTACAGGATGTTCATCCGGTTGGGTTATAAGTGCGGATTGTTTTCAACGGTTTGCAATTATATAAATGAAAAGGAGCTTGAAGCGACACATACAACACCCGATCCTGTTCAACTCAACAAACTGTTGTCGGAAATGGTCAGTGAGGGATGCGATTATGCATTTATGGAAGTCAGCTCTCACTCTGCTGATCAGAAACGGATAGCAGGACTAAAATTTGACGGAGGCATATTCACAAACCTTACTCACGATCACCTCGATTATCACAAGACATTTGATAATTACCTTGCTGCAAAAAAAAGCTTCTTTGACTCGCTGCCTCAGGATTCATTTGCACTTGTAAATGTAGATGACAGGAACGGCAGGGTAATGCTTCAGAATTGCCAGGCCCGTCACTACACATTCTCAGTACGGGGAATGGCTGATTACCGTTGTACTATAATTGAGCAGGGTTTCGAGGGAATGGGGCTAAAAATCCAGGGAGATGAGGTCTGGACCAGGTTCATCGGCGACTTTAACGCATCTAATCTGCTTGCAGTTTTTGCTGCATCGGATCTCCTTGGTGCTGCACGGAAAGAAATACTAACTGTTCTCAGTTATCTGCATCCTGTACCAGGAAGACTTGAAGTTATTAAATCTCCGGGAGGTATTTCAGGCATTGTCGATTATGCTCATACACCCGATGCTCTTTTAAATGTAATAGATACAATTAATAAGATCCGGGAAGGAGGCGTTCAGCTTATAACTGTTGTTGGGGCCGGCGGAGACCGTGATCGGACAAAACGCCCCAAAATGGCAGCAATATGCGCTGAAGGAAGTAACAAAGTCATACTCACATCCGATAATCCGAGAAGTGAGGATCCTGAAAAAATTCTTGATGAGATGGAGGCCGGAATAACCCCTGATTTAAAAAGGAAAATTCTCAGAATAACTAACCGGCATGAAGCTATTAAAACAGCAGTTATGCTTGCAAAAGAAGGCGATGTGATACTAATTGCAGGCAAAGGTCATGAGACATACCAGGAGATAATGGGAGTGAAAAATCATTTTGATGACAGGGAAGAATTGAAAAATGCATTATTGCTTAAATAAAAACTGAAGGGGAATGCTTTACTACTTATTTAAATATCTTGAATCACTCGATGTCCCTGGCGCAAGGCTGTTCACGTTCATTTCGTTCCGTTCGGCTGCAGCTGTTATTACTTCCCTGATTATTTCCCTTCTGATTGGCAAGAGGATCATCAGGTATCTTCATAAAAAGCAGGTTGGAGAGGTTGTAAGAGATCTTGGACTTGAAGGACAGTACAGGAAACAGGGAACACCGTCAATGGGAGGAGTTATAATTCTTGCATCTATTATAATACCGACTCTTTTATTCGCAAAGCTTGAGAACGTTTATATCATTCTGATGCTAATAACAACAATCTGGCTGGGGCTGATCGGCTTTCTGGACGATTATATAAAGATTTTTAAAAAGAACAAAGAAGGTCTTGCAGGCAGGTTCAAGATAGCTGGTCAGATAGTCCTCGGAATCATTGTAGGTTTAACACTTTTTTTTAGTAATGAGGTCAGAATTGCAGAGACAGTGGATGTCGCAAATCTTACGTTAAGGGAAAGGTATGAGATTCTCGACAATTCAGTGAAGATTCCTGCCAAGGGTGTAATTACAATGGAAAGAAAGTCAACAAAAACCACTATCCCGTTTGTAAAAAATAATGAGTTCGATTATTCCTGGCTGGTATCATTTATTAATGTAGAACATAGACGACTATATACCTGGATTGTCTTCGTGATAATAGTAATATTCATAGTTACTTCAGTTTCAAATGGTGCAAATCTGACTGACGGACTCGACGGACTTGCAACAGGGACTTCAGCAATAATAGGAACAGCGCTTGCAATATTAGCTTATGTCTCCAGTAATATTATTTATGCCAACTACTTGAATATTATGTATATACCTGGTTCTGAGGAGCTTGTTATCTTCGCTAGTGCTTTTATCGGAGCTACTATCGGTTTCCTGTGGTACAATTCATTCCCTGCACAGGTATTTATGGGGGATACCGGGAGCCTGGCACTTGGAGGTATAATTGCTGTATTTGCCTTTATTATCAGAAAAGAGCTTTTAATCCCTATCCTATGCGGGATTTTCCTTGTTGAGAACCTGTCTGTTGTTTTGCAGGTCAGCTGGTTTAAAAGAACAAAAAGAAAATATGGGGCGGGAAGAAGGATTTTCCTAATGGCACCTCTTCATCATCATTATCAGAAGAAAGGTTTTTCTGAACCGAAGATTGTCACCCGGTTCTGGATAGTGGCTATAATATTGGCAGTTATTAGTATTGTTACCCTTAAGATAAGATAAATGTATGACTAAGAAGATTGTAATACTGGGGGCAGGTGAGAGTGGTGCAGGATCGGCAGTGCTTGCACAAAAACATGGATTTGATGTTTTCGTTTCAGATAAAGGTCAGATAAAAGAAAACTACCGGGAAATTCTTGAAAAAAATATCATTAAGTGGGAGCAAGGGAATCACAATGAATCAATTATACTTTCAGCAGATGAAGTTATTAAGAGTCCCGGAATAACTGAAGATGCTCCTATAATCAAGAAGATCCGCGAAAAAGGAATCCCTGTTATATCAGAAATAGAATTCGCCGGCAGATACGCCAAAGGCACAAAGATCTGTATTACCGGGAGCAATGGTAAAACAACCGTGACTAACCTCATCTATCATATTCTGAAAAAGGCTGGGAAAAATGCAGCGATGACAGGTAACGTCGGTAATAGTTTTGCTATGGCCGTTGCAGAAAGTTCGTACGATTATTATGTAATTGAACTGAGCAGTTTTCAGCTTGACGGCATGTTTGAATTCAAGGCTGATATTGCTGTATTATTAAATATTACACCTGATCACCTCGACAGATACGATTACAAACTCCAGAACTACATAGATTCCAAATTCAGGGTAACACAAAACCAGACAAAAGATGATTATCTGATATACTGGGAAGGAGATCCCAGGATAAAAGCTGAATTATCCAGGAAAAAACCTGAAATGACACTATTGCCTTTTTCCGATGAAATAAAGGAAGGCATGGCAGCTTATATTGAAAACAATGAATTGATAATTGATTACCCAAATAAAACCAAACTTATGACTATTCATGAATTTGCGCTTAAAGGCCGTCACAACACCTACAACTCTATGGCAGCAGCAATTGCAGGTAAAATTCTTAATATCCGCAAGGAGGTAATCAGGGAAAGCCTGGCTGATTTCCAGGGAGTTGAACACCGCCTTGAACCGGTTATTACAGTCTGTGGTATCAATTTCATAAACGATTCAAAAGCTACAAATGTCAATTCAACATGGTATGCTATTGAGTGTATGGAAAACAATATTATATGGATTGTTGGTGGCGTTGATAAAGGGAACGATTATTCAGAGCTTTTCCCGGTAGTCAAAAAGAAGGTCAAAGCTATTGTTTGCCTGGGCAAGGATAACAGGAAAATAATTGAAGCTTTTAAAGATAAGGTTGCAACTATTGTGGAAACAAATTCAATGGAAGAAGCTGTAAGATCTTCGTATTACCTCGCTAAGAAAGGTGAAACGGTACTTTTATCACCAGCGTGTGCAAGCTTTGATCTTTTCAGGAATTATGAAGACAGGGGTCGTCAGTTTAAACAGGCTGTACGGAACTTATAATAAGTTAATAAATAATTAAATTAATGCAACAGGGCTGGCTTACCAGGACATTTAAAGGAGACAGGACGATCTGGGGTCTTGTGGCTCTTTTTATGTTCTATTCACTTTTGGCAGTTTACAGCTCTTCAGTAGGTGTGGCCTTTATGAAATATGGTGGCAATACAACATACTTTCTTAAGAGTCAATTTATTATGCTTGTATTAGGTCTGGGCATAATAGTGGTTGTTCATTACCTTCCATACAGAATTTACTTTTCTATGGCAGGATTGATTCTTTTAGGTGCCGTAGGATTACTGGTACTGACTTTTATTTTTGGGTCAAGGGTTAATGAGGCAATGCGCTCGATTACTATTCCAGGGACCGGATTCCGACTTCAGACATCAGACGTTGCCAAAGTGGCGCTCGTCTTGTATCTGGCAAGATCTCTTGCCAAATACCAGAAAGAACTTAAAAATTTCATGCTGGTATCGAAGTATTTTATTCTCCCGGTTAGTATTGTTTGTGGCCTGATAATGCCTGAAAACCTTTCAACTGCTATTATGATATTTGGAATGAGCATAATAATAATGTTCATCGGCAGGGTCCCTCTCAAATTCATACTGGCTTATATAGGAATTGGTGTAGTGGCTGTTCTCCTTTTTGCTATGGTTCTTACAGTAATTAAAAAAGATAACAGGGTACAGGTATGGAAAAACAGGATTGAACAATTTTTCTCAGGCAAGGAGAATGAAGACAAGGACTATCAGTCAAACCAGGCTAAAATAGCGATCTCAACAGGCGGGCTATTCGGAAAAGCTCCAGGGAAAAGCACACAGCGGAACATGCTTCCGCAATCAAACTCTGACTTCATTTTTGCAATTATTATAGAAGAATACGGACTATTGTTCGGTGCCATCCCGCTTATTCTGGCATATATGATACTGCTGTTCAGAGGGATCACAATTGCAAAAAAATGTGAAACAGCGTTTCCGGCCTTTCTGGTGCTGGGTCTTATTGTGATGATCGTCATCCAGGCAATGCTTAATATGCTGGTAGCGGTCGGATTGTTTCCGGTTACAGGGCAAACGCTCCCAATGGTAAGCTGGGGAAGGACTTCTGTTCTCGTAATGAGTTTTTCAATAGGTGCAATACTGAGTGTAAGCAGGGTGGTAAATGCAAGAATAAAAAAAGAAGAACTTCCTGTAGAAGAAATTTCTGATGAAGGAGAAAAAATCTATGGACCAGCAAAAACATAAAAGGATAATAATAAGTGGCGGTGGTACCGGCGGTCATATCTTTCCCGCTATATCAATTGCCAATGCTCTCAGGAAAATTGAGCCTGAGACTGAGATCCTTTTTGTTGGTGCAGAAGGAAGAATGGAAATGGTAAAAGTTCCTGCTGCGGGCTACACGATAATCGGGTTGCCGGTCGCAGGATTATACAGAAGTCTGTCGCTGAAAAACTTTTCAGTTCTGATAAAACTTTTAAGGAGCCTTGATAAAGCAAAAAAAGTTATAAAGGAATTTAAACCTGATGTTGTTGTCGGTGTTGGCGGTTATGCCAGCGGACCTGTTCTGAGGCAAGCGGGAAGAATGGGAATTCCGACCCTGATTCAGGAACAGAACAGTTATGCCGGTGTTACAAATAAACTTCTGGCAAAAAGAGCTTCAGCCATTTGTGTCGCTTACGATGGAATGGGAAAATATTTTCCTCAAGGAAAAATAATTAAAACAGGTAATCCGGTGCGGCATAATTTCGACAATCTTAAGATTTTGCAGGATGAAGCGCTTTCATTTTTCAGCCTGAAAAAGGAGTTTCCCGTAATCCTCGTCCTGGGTGGTTCACTCGGAGCAGGTAGCATAAACAGCTGCATGTCAGAAAACATAAATAAGCTCAGAGACTCAGACTGCCAATGGCTTTGGCAGACTGGAAAATATTATTTTGAAAACGTCAGGGCCCTGGTAGCCTTAACATTCAGCGGAAATATATCTGTGCATGGGTTTATTGACCGGATGGATTATGCTTATGCTGCTGCAGATATAATTGTATCCAGAGCAGGAGCAGGTACGATCTCTGAATTATGTCTCGTTGGCAAACCTGTAATTCTGATTCCTTCACCGAATGTTGCAGAAGATCACCAGACAAGGAATGCAGAGGCTCTGTCAACCAGGAATGCTGCTGTGTTAGTATCAGATATTGCCGCATCTAAAACTCTTGTAGATGAGGCAATTAAGCTGATATCAGATAAAACCAGGAGAGAAATGCTTTCTGAGAACATCCTGAAAATGGCCGACAGGGATGCTGATGTAAGGATAGCTGAAGAAGTTCTTAAGCTTACACGGAAATGATAGAGTTTAAAAATATAGAAGGATTGTATTTTGTCGGGATCGGTGGTATCGGCATGAGCGCCCTTGCTCTTTATTTTGCAAAAGGCGGGTACAAAATAGCAGGATACGACAGATCTGAGAGTGGGATAACTCGCTCATTAATAGAGAATGGTTGTGCTGTTACTTATAATGATGAATTAAGTATTCTTCCTGATCTTTTCAGGAATGTTTCACATAAAAACAGGGTCATCATAGTTTACACTCCTGCTATTCCTGCTGAAAACAAAATTCTTGCTTTCTTCAGAAGCAGCGGATACATGATTTATAAGCGGTCTGAGATTCTTGGTGAAATTTCATTGAATACCGACACTCTTGCCGTTGCGGGCACTCATGGCAAGACCACTGTGTCTACTATGATAGCACATTTATTGAAACAGTCACATATAGATTGTTCTGCATTTCTTGGC
Organism: Bacteroidales bacterium; assembly: GCA_003141525.1. Lineage (GTDB taxonomy): Bacteria > Bacteroidota > Bacteroidia > Bacteroidales > VadinHA17 > LD21. Next base: position 18,762 of record PLML01000123.1, on the reverse strand, counting down.
GGTATATCTAAGAACTATGATTCAAATCTTCTTCTGGGCAATAGCAGGTACACAGTTATGGAAGCTGACGAATTTGACCGTTCCTTTCACCGGCTCAATCCACTTATGGCTGTTGTGACTTCGCTTGATGCCGACCATCTGGATATCTATGGAGATCAGGGCACAATGATTAAGGCGTATAATGAGTTTTGCGAAAAAATCAGGCAGGGTGGCAAACTTATAGTGAATAGCAGAATACGTAAAGAGATTGTTGTTCCTGAAGGAGTATCTTGCTATACCTACGGACTTGACAAAAATGCTGATTTTCTTTCAAGCGGTATTAAGCGCTATAAAGACTATTACAGTTTCAATATTAAAACACCTTCGACTAATATTGATGATCTGCACTTCGCGTTCCCCGGTATTATTAACATAGAAAATTTCACGGCAGCTATTGCCGTCGCATTGATGTGCGGGGTTACTGAACAGGAAATCAGGAAAGCTGTTCTGCTTTTCCAGGGTGTAAGACGAAGGTTTGATATAAGGATAAATATTCCGGGTCTGGCTTATATTGATGATTATGGGCATCACCCTGAGGAGATAAGAGCATGCATTACATGCATTAAGGAATTTTTTACAGGACGGAAAATAACAGGGATCTTTCAACCCCATCTTTTTTCACGTACCCGTGACCATGCTGATGGTTTTGCCAAAATACTCGATGAACTGGATGAAGCAATACTGTTGCCGATATATCCTGCACGTGAAAAACCAATAGAAGGGGTCACATCCGAATTGATTTACAATAAAATGAGATCCGGCAAAAAAAGGCTGGTGGCAAAAGAGGATATCCCTGGTAAACTGGATACCTCAGAACTTGATGTTCTTTTGACAATCGGGGCCGGTGATATTGATACACTGGTTGGTCCAATCGAGAAAAAGCTTAAGCGAGAGAGAATTAAATGAAGAAGTTCCTGAAAATACTAATGATCATCCCGGTATTATACCTTATAATAATGCCTGTTTATATGGCAAATTCCACAAATTCGAAGCCATGCAGAGGAATAGTTATTGATATAAGCGACTCATCTGATTATCATTTTGTCACAAAAAGGCAGCTCTTAAACCTTGCATACGGAAGCTCAGACAGGATAGCCGGCAAGCCTGTTAAAGAAGTTTCAGTCTCGGCAATAGAAAGCAGGATTAATGTGTTGAGAGAACTAAAGAAAGCCGAAGCCTATATGACAATTGATGGAATAGTGCATGTTTATGTGGAACAGCGTAATCCGGTTATGAGAGTGATGCCCGATAATGGTGGAGATTATTTTGTTGATGAAGACGGAGTTGTAATGAGGAGAAGAAACCTTTATAATCCGCGATTACATATTGTTGAAGGCAATGTGAATATCAGTGCAGCAATGCTTAATGGGGTAAGTGTTCTTGACACCAACATAAAAAAATCAATCCTTAAAGATATTTATCCTCTGGTAAATTATATAAATGGTGACAAATTCTGGTCGGCTCAGATCGATCAGATATATGTGGACGGAAATGATGAAATAGACCTTATTCCGCGTGCCGGAAACCAGCAGATACATCTTGGAACAGCTGAAAATTACGAAGGGAAACTCAGAAACCTTGAGGCTTTCTACGATAAGGTGCTGCCTGAAGTCGGTTGGAATAAATATTCATTGATAAACCTTGAATTCAAAGATCAGATAGTTTGTAAAAAAAGAGATAATCAGAAATAACCATAATTAAGCTATGAACAAAAAGGAACAGTATGTAGCAGCCATCGACATAGGAACCACAAAAATTGTGGCAATTGTCGGTAAGAAAAACGAGAATGGAAAAATTGAGATTCTCGGACTTAGCAAAGCTCCTTCAAAGGGTGTGAAGAGAGGCGTTGTTCTTAATATTGAAGAGACAGTAAACGCTATTCAGACGACCGTTGAAGACGTACAGAAGAGATCAGGGATTCTGTTCTCTGAAGTATTTGTAGGTATAGCCGGGCAACATATAAAAAGCATGAAAAACCGTGGCTATATAATGCGCGAAGCATATGATGATGAAATAAAAAAAGAGGAGGTATTCAGGCTGATTGAAGATATGCATAAGATACATATCGATATCGGGGAAGAGATAATTCACGTTATCCCTCAGAATTTCATCGTGGATAATGAGACTGGTGTCAGGAGTCCTATTGGTATGTGCGGCAGACGGCTGGAAGCTAACTTCCATATTGTGATCGGACAGGTAGCTGCAGCAAAAAACATAGAAAAGTGTATCAGGAAAGCAAATCTTACAGTGAAGGATATGATACTGGAACCGCTGGCTTCTTCCGATGCAGTGCTTACAGATGACGAAAAAGAAGCCGGGGTTGTACTGGTGGATATCGGTGGAGGAACTACTGATGTAGCTGTCTATTATGACAATATTATCCGCCATACCGCAGTGATACCTTTTGGAGGAAATGTGGTGACAAAAGATATAAAGGAAGGTTGTGCAATACTGCAGCGGCATGCAGAACAGCTTAAAATTCAGTATGGTTCAGCTCTCGGCGATATTGCGCCTGAAGATAAGGTTGTTTCCATTCCTGGTATTAGCGGGCGTGAACCTAAAGAGATATCTTTCAAAAGCCTTGCTTATATAATTCAGTCAAGAATGGAAGAGATTATCGACGCTGTGAATTTTGAAATACAGAATTCAGGATATGCAGATAAGCTTGCAGCCGGGGTAGTAATCACGGGCGGGGGTGCATTGCTGAAACACCTGCCCCAGCTGATGAAGTTTAAAACTGCCATGGATGTAAGAATTGGTCTCCCGAATGAACATCTTGCAGGAACAGCTAAAAATGAAATTAACCAGCCTATGTATGCAACAAGTGTCGGGTTGATAATGCGCGGGTTTGAATATCTTGAAACCTACAAAAAGTCGTTCAATGCAGGCAATTCGGAAGATTATGTCAAACCCAGGACTGTAGCTGCTGACCAGCATGAGGAGGAAGAGACTTTTACACCTCCTGTACAGGAAGAGGAAAAAATCCCGCTTACTGAAAAAATTAAAAGCATGCTTTCAAGGATGTTTGAGGTTGAAGATCAGCCTATCAAATGATAATTTTGGTTTACTGTTAAATAAATGCTGTTCATAATAAATTAAATAACTACAATATGTCAGACGATATAATGAACTTTGATTTGCCCGTAGAGAGGTCGTCGATTATTAAAGTTCTTGGAATAGGCGGTGGAGGCAACAATGCTGTCAATCACATGTTCGAAAAAGGCATCACGGATGTGAATTTTGTGATTTGCAATACCGACCATCAGGCTCTTATAAAAAGCCAGGTACCTATAAAAGTCCAGATCGGAGAATCGCTTACCGAAGGTAGGGGCGCCGGAAGTAAACCGGAAATTGGCAGACAGGCAGCCATAGAAAATATAGACGATGTAATGAAGGCATTATCCGGAAACACGAAGATGGTTTTCATCACAACCGGAATGGGCGGAGGTACGGGTACCGGGGCTACACCGGTAATTGCAAAAGCCTGCAAGGAAGCCGGACTGCTTACCATTGCTGTTGTCACAATCCCTTTTAAATCTGAAGGGAAAGTACGTATCAGGCATGCTATTGACGGTATAACGGAACTAAAAGATTATGTCGATTCATTGCTGGTTATAAACAATGAAAAGCTGAGGGAAATATATGGAAACCAGCCTGTCTCAACAGCATTTGCCAAGGCTGATGATATTCTGACCACTGCCGTAAAAGGAATCGCTGAGATCATTACTGTAACTGGTTATATAAATGTTGATTTTGCTGATGTAGAAACTGTAATGAAAAATTCGGGAGTTTCAATTATGGGTATGGGCAGGGCAGCTGGAGAAAACCGGGCAATAAAAGCGATAGAAAATGCGCTCGCATCACCTTTGTTGAATTCCAATGATATAACAGGGGCTAAAAGTATTCTGATAAATATTTCCTCGGGCCATGGAGAACATGAGATAACGATGGATGAACTTGGTGAAATAACTGATTATATGTACGAAGCTGCATCAGATGACGCCTTGATTATCAGAGGATTATCGAAAGATCAAAACCTTAATGAGGAAATTAGTGTGACAGTTATAGCAACAGGATTTGAATCAAACAGCATTTTTCATCCTTACAAACCTAAGAAACCAAATAAAGTCGATTTACTTACTACTAAAAATGCCATTCCATCCAGAATAATACCTGAAAAGGGCGAAGACGTATTCTACGTCCATGAAAGGGGAAAAAAGTCTATAATTACCGATTTTGAAGAAGAATCGCAGGGAGTTATTGATTTCAGTCTTGAGCATAGTCATGAGTTAGATGAGATCAGAAACAGAAGGACCAGTGAAAATGAAGAAAACCGTGAAAAGCCCGAAGCGACTTTGAGAAAAGTAAAACATATGCAAAACATCCTTAAAAGAGAAGGACTCTCTAATAAGACTATGAAGGAGAATATTGATACTTTTGAAGATGTGCCGGCATATGTCAGAAGAAACCTGTCTCTCGGTGTGCCGGAAGCCGGAGCTGAAAGCAAATTATCAAAGTTCACTTTGACATCGGATGATAATGACGAACCTGTTTTAAGAGAAAACAATGCTTACCTGAATGATAATGTAGATTAGTTTGATAAATACGTATTTGTTAATCAAAAAAAAATGCCACCAAGTCGCCAAGGTACAAAGTTACATCAAGTTAGTACAGATGAAATTTAATCTTGGTGCGCCTTGGAGTCTTTGTGTCTTTGTGTCTTTGTGGCATAAATGAAAATCAGGCCCTCAATTTGGCAGGGCCTTTCATATTTTCTATATTTGCACCTGATGATCAGACACATTTCTATAATACTGCTTCTCACTGTTTCTTCAGGTTTATATGCCCAGAAAAAAGATTTCATTCCGGCCAAATCAAACATTCAGAAACAGGATTCATTAAAAATTTCAAGATTTCAAAATACACACAAAACCGATTCTGTAAAAAAGCCAAGGATATTAAAGGAATGGACTCTTTCTGCGGACTACTCTGAAGAGGTAAATATCCCTATTGATACAGTCTTTTCATTATCAAACCGGTTCAGAACAGCAGATAAGTACTCACCTGTAAATGCAACGCTTGGTAATTATGGCCTGCCTTTTTATCAGCTCAGTTTTTTTGACAGGATTACTGACCCTGAAAAATTCCTGTATGCCTATTATTACCCTTTTATGCATACATCTTCCAATACGATATTCATGAATACCCAGGTTCCCTTTACCGAACTGGACTGGAGTTTTGCGGGGCAGGTCGCAAATTCTGAACAAACTTTCAGAGTAAGGCATTCACAGAACATAAACAGATTTATTAATTTCGGTCTCATTTATGATATAGTTTTCAGTCTTGGACAATATAATTACCAGAGATCTTCAGATAAGACATTTACTTTTTACACCTCATATACGGGAGATAAATATAAAGTATACTTTTCGGCAGGTATAAATAATCTGACATCGTACGAAAATGGTGGAATTCAAACTACTTCAGATCTTTCCAACCCAAATACCATCGACGTTCCCACAAACCTGGGCGCACTTGATGCAGCAAACAGCACGCTTAAGAACCGCAACCTGCTTCTTGTACAGCGATACACTTTTGAAAGTTCTCCAAAATTGAAGGCAGATAGTACCTCGCTTAAACGATCAGGATTTTTTGGATTGAGCGGAACTTTTTCACATATTTTAGAATTTGAAAGTAATGTTCGAAGTTACCAGGATGCCTATCCAACCTCAGGATTTTATGATAATATATATATAACAAATACTCTCACTCGTGATTCCATCTATTCGAGAACCATTAAAAATACCGTGAGGTTTGATTTTTCAACTGATGAAACCAGGAAGTTCACGCTGGGAGGGGGAGTTGGGATTCGAAATGAAATTTCAACATATAGTTATGTTATTCCGGTTCATTACACATTTTATGGCACTATTGCTGCATTGCATGAAAACAGCAATGTTTTGATCGGGAGATTGAATAACAGCATTGGAGAAAAGTTTGGCTGGTTAGCAACAGGAGAATTGTATGTGACTGGTTACAGAGCCGGGGATTTTAAGCTGAATGGTGAAATTTCAAAATCATTTGACTGGAAAAAGGGAAGAGCATCCTGGTTGATAACTGGTTCAATGATGAACACACAACCATCAATATGGTACGACCATTGGGGCAGTAACAACTTTGAATGGGATAATAATTTTAAAAAGGAATTCAGGATCGATCTTGGTACTGCATTCAAATATCCTGCAAGGAAGACTGAATTAAAGTTTAATTATGCAATAATAAAGAATTATACAGATTTTGATACTACTAAACTTCCTTCACAGTATACAGGTGGACTTTCAGTAGCAGCCGTTACAGTTAAAAATGAACTAAGAGCATGGAAATTCCACCTCGCATCTGATGTAATTGTTCAGAAAAGCACTAATTCAAATATACTTGACCTGCCATTGGTAACTGTTCGATCCGCAGGATATTTTGAAAACCTCTTCAGATTTGTAAAAACCGGAGGAAAGCTGAATACACAATTAGGAGTTGATGTAACTTATAATACGATATATCATCCGTACGCCTATATGCCGGCCACAGGAAGATTTTATCGTCAGGATAATGTGACTGCCGGTGATTATCCTTTTATTAACGTCTTTTTAAATCTTAAAATTAAAAGAACAAGAATCTACGTAATGTTCGATCATGTAAATGCCAAACTGATGGGCTACAACTATGAAATGGTGCCTACTTATCCAATGAATATCAGAATGTTACGATACGGTTTAGCCTGGACATTTTACAATTAAAAAAATTATCGTATCTTTGCACCTGTTTTTGAAAGTAAATGTTTAACTAAATCAACATCTTTGACAAAAAAATCAATATTTCTGTTCGCTTTACTTTTAACAGTTTTTACATCGTGTTCAGATCATCACTCTTCTAAAAATCTAATTAAGAATATAGTCTCCCCTGATCTTGATTCAATCGGTAAAAGAGGAAAACCAACGGCTGTGGCTGACTTTAATTCAGAGGACTATTTTATATATAAGGGTGAGCCGATGGGATTTAATTATGAACTACAGAAGTCATTCCCGGATGAGAAAAATCATGAACATGCTTTAGGAAATTGGGGAAAAATATCACAGTATGACGATATGATAAGGTATTTCAGTGCCAGTATAAACTGGGACTGGAGGTTACTTGCCTCTCTAATATGCCAGGAGTCAAGGTTTGAGTCGAATATGACATCCGAAGCAGGTGCTTACGGTTTAATGCAAATTATGCCGGTTACGGGAAGAAACTTCGGTATTGATATAACTTCTTCTCCTGAAAACAATATGAAAGCCGGGATTCATTACATCAATTGGCTTCATTCAATATTTGATCCCAGGATACCTGATAAGAAGGAAAGAATTAACTTTATCCTTGCAGCATATAATGCCGGACCTGGTCACGTGCTTGATGCGATGAAGCTGGCTGAGAAAAACGGTATGAATCCTTATAAATGGGATGGGAATGTAGCTATATGGATTCTTAAAAAATCTGAACCTCAATACTATAATGATACTGTAGTAAAAAACGGATATTTCAGGGGAACAGAATCAGTGCATTTTGTAAGTCAGGTACTCGAGAGGTTTGAACATTACAAGAATATCATTCCGGAAGAAAAAATTCACCCCTTCTGATCTTTATTACTTTCCGGATAACCATTTTCTCAACCCCCCAACCCTCCAATTGGGGGGCTAAAAGAATATAGGATGCTGAAACAAGTTTTAAGTCCCCCATATGGGGGATTTAGGGGGTAGACTATTCTTTATAAAACAGCATTTCTTTCGGGATTGGCAATGCCTGAAGTTTTTTCTTGCCTGTTACTGACCCCAGTGCAACAGACTCACCTCCGGTCTTCTGAAAATAATCAATTCTTATCGGATAGTAACCCGGGTTAAGTGGAACTAGTTTAACAACTGGGTTATCTGCAGAATGCAAGCCGTCATTATCAAATAGTAACTGATTATTTAAGTATACGTTGGAGCCATCATCGGATGTTATCCATAGATCGTAGAGGTCTTTCTTTGATATATGCAGATATCCTTCAAATTGCACACCGAAACTGTCCTTCTTCAGAGCAAAGCTCAAATCAAGATTTTCAATTGTGCCAGTCTTTTTTGGAGTAAGCTTTGAAAAATCCGGAACTGAATCCCAGACTCCCTCATAATAGGAATATTTGAGACCCGGTTTAAGATTTTCAACGGATTGTTGTCCGTTCATATATTCACCTTCTGAGAAAACCCGTGTAACACCTGGAATGTTTTTATAATTTGATGAGACGCACTTAACCTTTAAAGTACACGCTTTGGTTATCTTAATTTTCTGTTGACAGACAGGTGAATTAATTGTCGGTTCGGTACCATCAGTTGTATATCTTAGATTAGGATTTATATTCTGAATGAATGCATATGTAGTTGTTCCTTTGGGCAAGATACCTCCCATCGGAAAGACTGTGAAATTGCCTCCGGCATCAAAAATAAAACGCAAGCCATCGTATACACTCTTAAAGGGTACGGAACCATGATCTTCATTAGAATAGGCTACTACTTTCCATTTCAGTCCCTGGGGCGCAGCACTTTTAAGAAGTTTTTCCATCGATGTTATTCCCATATCTTTCATACCACCTCCCTCGCGTCCTGAAATAAAAATTGGTTTATTCCAGTTTTTAGCTTTCAGAAATTCATCCTGAGCTCTTTTAACCTGCATCTGGTTCTTATACCAAAAACTGGGATCTATAGCGATATATGCATCAAAAAGATCGGGATCATTTAAGAGTGCGTGCATTACAAATACTCCGCCATATGAATGGCCAATCAATACATTAAAAGGTTCAGTCTTGAAGTTTTTATTAATATATGGGATAAGCTCTTTTTTAAAGAACTGTAGAAAATTATCTGCTCCGCCCCCGGTAGTGACGCTTTGACTGGAATCCGGAAGAAAGTCATGGTTCCTGTCTATATTGAATACTCCGACTACAATTGCTTTTGGCATTTTATTATTCACGAACAGAAATCTGGCAGTTGGGACGGTGTGCTGATCACGTCCGTCAGCGTCGAGAACATAAAGAACAGGGAATCTGGCATCTTTGGCATCATAACCTTCGGGTAAAAAGATGCTTATCTTGCGGTTTTGTTTCAAAACTTCTGATTGGAGAGAATCCTTTTTCACTGTATATCCATCTTGTGATGAGACCTTCAGAGTAATGCAGAATAGCAGGGTTAAGAGAATAGTTTTGGTTTTCATAAAGCCGGAATGAAGATTAATAGTATAAATATATCTAATTAGATTTGTCATAATAGTTTTCTCATAATATTATTAACAAAGACTATAAGATTGACAGATTATTGCATAGTTTATCTCTTTTTGTCCCCTGCCACCCAGTTCTCCTCCACTCTTTTTGCCCCCCAACCCCCCTAAAGGGGGGCTAATTTTTGCACTTAAGTGAAATTATTCTTAACTCCACAATTTAGTCCCCCTTTAGGGGGATGGCCGCAAAGCGGCCAGGGGGTCTTTACTCCCAAAACAAAATCCCTTTAGCGATATGTCCAGCTCAGCTGGACAAGGGGGTATATGTCCCGTAACAAAACCCCTCTAGTGGGATGTCCGCCCTTGCTTCGCCGAAACGACTACGCGAAGGCGAAGAAAGCGGTCAGGGGGCAAACTCACGAAACAAAATCCCTCATGGAGTAGACTATTCATATCTCAATGCTTCGACCGGATTCCTTGTAGCTGCCCTCCAGCTTTGCCAGGTAACTGTTAATAAAGAAATCCCAAGAACAATAATTCCGGCCAATACAAATATCCACCAGCTGAGTTCTATTTTATAAGCAAAGTTCTGAAGCCACTTGTTCATAGCATACCAGGCAACAGGAAAAGCAATAACAATTGCGATGACTACCCATTTTGCCAGGTTTTTGTTTAGCATAACCAGTAAATCTGTAACTCTTGCACCATTTACCCGACGGATACCTAATTCTTTAGTACGGGTTTCGGCACTATAAGATGTAAGACAAATTAAGCCAATGCAAGCAATCAGTAATCCGATAATTGAAAAAAGGTTAATAATCCTACTCTGGGTTATTTCCTTTGAGTATGCCTCGTTATATAAATCATCCAGATAAATATAGTCGAACGGATAATCAGGGTAAACTTTTTTCCAGGAAGTATTTATTAATTGCAAAGCCTGTGCCTTATTTTTCGGATTAAATTTTACCATAAAGGTCCAGTACCAGACCGGTTGCTGAAACATAACAAGAGGCCTTATCTCATTATGTAATGTGGCATAATGAAAATCTCTTACAACTCCGACAATTTTTCCTCCGAATAAAATACTGTCTATATCAAAGTTGAATCGCAAACGCTTGCCAATTGCTTCATCAGGATTATCAAAACCAAGATATTTTGTTGCTTCTTCATTGAGAATATAGCTTTCGAAAGTTTGCTTAGGGATGTATTTTGGGAAATTTTCGCCTGCAATTATTTTAAGATTTAAGAAGTTAACAAGGTTATCGTCACAAATCAGCATATGTAACGCTAATTTCTTTTTCTCAGGTTTTAAGTCTCCATCCTTAATAGTAAAAACATCTTTATCGTCAAATGTTGGTTCACTCATAGCAGCTGAAACATCTGTAATCAATGAATTTTGCAGGAGTTCAGCCTTAAACTTAGGGTATAATGGCTTTATTTCCCAGTTTAGATTTTTAAAAATTATTATGTTATTATAGTCCTGGGTAACTCGATTTGAAAAAGCTAATATGTTTTGCTTTTTGATAGTAAGGGCAGCAATGATTAATATTATTGATAAAGTGAATTGAACGATTAACATTAGTTTACTGAAATACAGTTTTTTTGAAAAAACATCTTTACCTGTCTTCAGATTATATCTTTTTCTTTGTAATGAGGAATTGAAAAACATGGCAGGATATGTTCCTGCAAAGATCAGAATTACAAGCAAAAAAAGGCTTACTAGAATTGTAAACGAAATACCTGTATTTCCTTGAATATTAAAACCATCAATTCGACTTAACAGACCCGTTATTGGAGTGTGCAGTAATAATGAAATAAGAACTACAAAAAATGCGACAATTATACTTTCAAATAGAAATTGAAGAATTATATCAGTTCCTTGAGCGCCAAAAAAACGTGTAACAATAAAATTATCAGAGTGTTTCAGGTATGAAGCAATATTCAGATTAATGTAATTTATAATAGCAATGACCAATATTACCATACCAATAAGAATGAAGAGCCAGATGGTTTTAATATCCCCGTTCATCTCCAGCTCCCGGTCTTTGTTTGAGAACAAATGAATCTCTGTAATTGGTTGAAGATTAAAAGTTGTATACTGAGAGTTCTCTTTCTTAAAATGAATTTTTTTGAAGTCATCAAACTTATTGACCAGACTTTTATAATCTGAGCCTTTTTTAAGCAATACGTAATAGTACGATGTATTAAGGAAGCCTTTATCAGAATTATTTACAAGAAAATCTGCATGGAAATGAGAATTATGAGGTAAAGGTTGCATTACACCTACTATCTGATAATCGTGCATTTTCTCTTCAAATTCACCGGATAATTTAATCATGTTTCCAATTGCAGTTTTGTCGTGAAAAAGTTTATTCGCAATTGTCTGACTTATGACCACCGAATTTATTGTATTTACAAAGCTCGTTTTAACACCTTGAGTAAAAACAATATCGAATACATCAAAAAAAGAGGAATCAGCTACAAAAACATTTTTAGTAAAAAACTCATTTTCGTTATACTTGACAGCTGTTTTGCGCATTGGTGCAATACGTGCAATTTTCTCAATTTCTGGGAAAAATGGTTCAATTTGTTTATTCCAATCATGCGAAAACATCCACGCAAAGTGAGCTTTGTACCCATTAGGCCAGTCCTCTTTGGCAGTTAATCGGTAAATCCGATCGGCTTTTTTGTGAAACTTGTCAAAACTAAGTTCATTTTTAATCCAAATGGATATGATTAAAATGCTAAGGCAAGCTATTATTAAGCCCAAACTGTTGAATAATGTGTATTTTTTTTGACCCAGTAGGTTGCGAAGTGCTAACTTCAGATAGTATCGGCACATTTATTCTGGTTTTTCGTAAAATTATACAGTTCAAGTCGCAAAAATTTATTTGGATTATATGTAAAGTTAAAGCATTATAGATGCCTCAAACCTCATCCCTCACACCTCACTTACTCATACCTCAAAGCCTCCACCGGGTTCCTTGTTGCAGCTCTCCAGCTCTGCCAATTTACAGTAATTATTGCAATTCCGAAAGCTATTGTGCCTGCTAATGGAAAGATCCACCAGCTGAATTCGGTTTTGTATACAAAATTCTGAAGCCATTTATTCATAATATGCCACGCAACAGGTGATGCAATTATAAAAGCAACTAAAACCCATATTATGAATTCCTTATTAAGCAAAATGAGTATTTCCGAACTTTTTGCTCCTGCCACTCTGCGGATACCGATCTCTTTTGTACGTCTGTCGATTGAAAAAACAGCCATTCCAAAAATTCCCAGGACAGAAATTATTATTGCCAATAATGCAAACGCAACGGTGATATTTTTTAGCCTGGTTTCTGACTGGTATTTTTCATTCAGAAGGTCGTCAAAAAATGCATAAGAAAGTTCTCTGTCATCCCTGTCTTTTTTGTAGATTCTGCGAATATAATCAAGCGTTTCAGATGTTTTCCCGGGTGCAATGCGAATATTCATTGTCATAATATTCTCAGGATCGTTGGTCATGATCAATGGTCCGATAGGAAAATACAATGGCCTGAAATGAAAGTCTTTCACCACTCCGACAATAATATTGTTGCCAATACGCTGCCCGATCGGATCATCGAATCCCAGCATCTTTTCTGCTGTTTGGTTTATAACTATTGGTATAGACACGGTATAATCTTTCCCCTCTTTTTTGCTCTTGCTTTGTTTTTCCCACTCTTTCCAGTATCCGCTATAATCCATTTGCAGAAACTGGCCTTTTGTTACTTCCAGCTTGTATGTTTTTGCAAAATCTTCATCAGCCCAGAACAATGATGTCTCAAGACTATCAATTCGTCCCTGATGATTTAGCGGCAATAAGTACTTCCAGTCAAAATCAACTGGTGCATAGCCACTTGCCGAAACACTTATAATCCTGGGATTTCTCAATAATTCTTCTTTAAATTCTTTATTGTCGTACCACAAGCCTGTTGGAATAACTACAACATTCTTGTCATCCATACCTAAGTCTTTATTGTGTATATAATTCAACTGCTTGATAAACAGAATTGTTGCAATGATAAAAAAGATTGCTATGGTGAACTGTATAGTCACGAGTAATCTGATAAAGTTACTTCTTGAGCCGGAAATAGAACCCCCTCTGAATATTCCAACAGGATTAAAAGAGGAAAGGTAAAAGGAAGGATATATACCGGCAATAATACCTACCAGAAAAGTCAGCATAAAAAGGTTAATGACTAATCCGGGTGAGAAATTAAATGTAAGTTGTTTGGAGGAAAGAGTATTAAACCATGGCAGGAGAAACCAGACAACAAAAAGGGCAACAATAGCGGCTGCGAAAGTCTGAAAAACAGATTCTGTCAGGAACTGGCGGAAGATGCTGATTCTGCTGCTTCCGTTTACTTTCCTGATGCCAATTTCAACAGAACGTTCCGATGCACGGGCAACTGACAATGCTGAGAAATTGATGGATGCCATAAGGATAATCAGGAAGGCAAGTCCCGAGAAGATCAATACATACTTGTAACTGCTTATGTTTTTATCTTCATTAAATGTTTCGAAATCGGTATGAAGATGAATGTCATCCAATGGCTGAAACATGAGCTTATCGGTATATTTTGAATACCTGCTGACATGATTTGATATAGCAGAAAGAAACTGGTCATCTATTTTTGCGTCCTTTCTAAGTTTAATATATACCCTTACCCAATTATTATCACTCCAATTATCTGAATAAAATGAATATCTGCTATTCTTTTCAGATATAATATATCCAAAATCAATGTGGCTTTGTTCAGGTATTCGGATCACTCCTCCTACAGTAAAAACCTCTTTGGAGAACTTGTCACTGATAAGTACTTTGTCAAGGGCGGGTTGATTTCCAAATATTTTTTTTGCAGTTTTTTCAGAGAGCACAATATTATCAGGTTTTTCAAAAGCGCTTTTCAGTGAGCCTTCAATGAATTTAAAACCTCCGAAAATTTTAAAAAAATCTTCGTTAGTCCAGCACATCCTTGCTTCAATTTTTTCACCACCCGATTCAGGATGTAAAGGTGAATCCTCTGAATCATAACTAAGGTATGTGGCATACTCAATCTGAGGATAATCCATCTTCATTGTTTTTGGGACCGGACGGTAACAATTGGCCGATTTCACAATTTTATCACCCTGTTTTGAAAGCGTCAGAACACGATAAATCCGCTGATAATCAGGATGGAATTTTTCGTAGCTCAGCTCATTATACACCCAGAGATAAATAAGTAAACCGGCTGCGATGCTGAGAGTAAAACCTGTGAAAGTGATGATAGAGTAAATCGGTTTTCGCGTCAGACTGCGGAGAGTAATTTTTATAAAGTTGTTCACGCGGAGAATATTTCTTGTTCTTTGTTTCTCGTTTTTCGTTTCGCGTTGTTCACGCCTCACACCTCATGCCTCATGCCTCATTTTACTATCATCAAAATATCTTCATTATTTGAAACTGCCCTGGCCAGCTTTTCCAGTTCATTCTTCTTAGCTTCAGGAGCTCCGGAGGCTTTGAACTGATTGGATTCTATCCTTTCTTTAAGTTCTTCGCCTTTCAGGGAGATCAGCATCTCTCCATTATTTCCTATCATATACGACAAGGGCCAGACCGGCAATCCTCCATCAATATTGTTTTCAATGATCTCAGGGGAATAATCGTATGGATCACCTTTTATAACAGATAACTTATGATTCAGCTTTGAAAATATTGCATGGTAGATCTTTACACTCTTATTCTTCCTGGTAATCTGACAATCATAACTGTCTTTGGTAAAAGTCATAAAGATGAAGTCATTAGTTTCTGCCCACTCTCCGGGTATAATTTTGCCTGCAAGGTTAAAGTCAGGATCAACTCCTTCCTGTAATGAAGCTTTATAAATTCCTAGTTTCAAGACGTATATGGGGTCTAGCCTGTTGGGAGGAATCACCTCAAAAACAGTATCATTAAACTCAGGCCGGGAGTAAAATTTCCCTTTCTGCTCATACTGAGTACCATAATCAGTTCCCCGCTGCAGCGGGTTCGTATAGTTTCTAAGTTTTTCAAGCTTCGTAAATGATGAAAGTGTATCGCCCTGTTCATTAAGTATTACCATCATAATGTCATCACGATGGGTAGGGAGAGCATACGAATTTTGGTCAAGCATAAATGCACTCTTCATCTGAAAGAAAGCTTCAGGAGATCCACCGGACAATCCTGGATGTTTAATAGGTTTAGGAGGTTCTGTTTTTCCGTGGTTGAGATCAATTGCAATCTTTCCTAATCCTGATATCTGATCAGGTTTTTCCGGGTTGAACTTATAATCTGGTGTCAACTGGGTTGAGGAACAATCATACTCCATAATGTATTTCTGACCGATAATGTTGTTGGTGTAATTGTAAAACAAGTTATTCCCATTTGCCCATACCGATAATCCGGCTCCTTTCATTGTATAACTGTCCCAGATTCTAATTTCACCCGGATGTACTTCAACTCCTGTAAATTTGTTTTTAACAACGGAGCGAATGTAACTTCCATCTTTTGAGTATAAATGAATACCATATAAATTAACAGCAACTATATAATTTTCCATCATATAATATTTGAATTTCAAATCCACCGGAAGTGATGAATCAGGAACAGTTTCTATTCGCACATATCTGATTTCAGAAGCTACATCAGATAGTTTAAACTCCTTAATATTATTCAGACTTCCGGCAATGTCTATTGTCACAGGTGGATGTGCATGATCTACTGAACGATCCTCTTTAAGTCGGAAACCTTTTGTAAAACGGTTCAGTGTATCGGCCAACAGTTTTTTATTCGCAGTTTTTTCTGCTTCTTCATTTTCCTTTTCCTGGGTGATTATCTCTTTTTCCAGTTCTTTTTCATTAGTCTTCAGGCGATTGTGATGGCAGGATAGATTAAGGAAATTTATTAATGCCATCAGTAGCAGAATAGAAAAAGTCTTCATTTTCAAATTGTTATTCATATCGTAAAGCTTCTACGGGATTCCTCGTCGCTGCCCTCCAGCTTTGCAGGCTGACTGTCAGAAAAGCAACTCCGAGTGCAATCATTCCGGACATTACAAATACCCACCAGCTAAGATCTGTTTTATAAGCAAAATTCTGTAACCATTTATGCATTGAATAAAAGCCTATAGGACAAGAGAATATAAAAGCGATGGCAACCCATTTTATAAAGCTTTTATTCAGCAGCACCATCACTTCTGAAACCGTGGCCCCATTTACCTTGCGGAGACCGATCTCTTTGGTTCTTCTCTCGTTCATGCTAAGAGACAACCCTAAAATTCCAAGAATGCACAAAAAGATCGTTATTGATGCGAACAGCAAAAAGAGATTTAAAGCTTTATATTCTGATTTATAATAACCGGCGATCATGTCTTTAAGAAATAGATAATCAAATACCTGGTCGGGGAATATTTTTTTCCAGCTCTTTTCTATTTTATCAATTTTTCCGGGCAAGATTCCTGATCTGCCGCTCTTATTTATTGTTGATGATTCCAGTTTAATATTTACAATACGGTAAGAACCGGGATTATTAATAAAAACGCATGGCCTTATTTTGTCATGCAGTGAGCCGGAATAAAAATCCTCAACAACCCCCTTGATAATTGATCCGTCTTTACTAATACCCAGGATTTTGGAGCCAATGGCATCATTTGGATTCGTAAACCCGACCTCCGCCAGAAATTCCCTGTTTAGAATAACACTGTTTGAGGTATCTCCGGAGGAGAAATTTTGTCCACCAAGGATAGTAAATGAATACATATTAAGATACGAGGAGTCAATTGACTTAATTTCAGCGTCAACCTTTTTCTCCTCGTTATTTTTAAATATGCTGAAGGTGCTCCATTGTTGTGATTCAGCCGGTACCACAGAGCTGTAACTAATACCTTTTATCCCGGGTACAGATGATAATTCTCCCGTCAGGGAGCTGAGGTTGTATTTTAAATCGCCCGGCAGCCTTGCAAGTATTACATTTTCCGTATCGTATCCAAGCGCCTGGTGATTGATAAAATACATTTGTTTGATTAGAATTAAAGTACCAATAATTACAGTCTGGGCTACAACAAACTGAAGGATGACACTGGCTTTTCCAAAAACATTTTCTTTCCCGAAATATCCGGAGTCACTTTTCTTCAGAAGTGTAGATAATGATTTTAATTTCAAATTGAAGATGGAGAATATGATCGAGAGAAATCCTCCAAGAAGAAGAAGAACCAGAATGAATAACAAGGCAGACAAGTCAATCTCTGGGAGATACACCCTTGGAATGTCAATAAAAGAATAGAAGTTTTTGATTACTGGTATTGCTAATTGCAGGCTTAAAAGCATAGCGCAAAAATTGACCAGTAAAGCTTCAGTAAAAAACTGAAAGAAGATTGATATTGGTTTGCTACCCAAGATTAATTTTAGAGCAATCTGTTTTCTCTGTTTAAAAGTTTCAGCTAAAAAAAAGTTGCTGTAATTGAAACAGGCAATTAAATAAATAAAACTACCAATGAGAGATATAGCTAATAGCAAACCGCTGCTTACAGTACGGTTGTTGTAATTTCCATACTCACTTTCTTTGTGAACCTTTGATAGTGGCTGGAGCTTGAATAATCTCTTTTCAGCCATATCACCATCTGCATGCGGGGCATAAATATCTTTGAATTTACGTTCTATCGATTTCGGATCACTTTTTTTATTCAAAACCACATAGCATTGATAGTTGTCTGATAATGAACCCCAGTCAGCAACTGATCCCGGATAAACTTTTTCATAAAAAGAGGGCATCGACAAAATAACCTTAAAAGGGAAATCTGTGTTTTTTGGGAAATCTTTAATTACTCCCTCAACTGTGAATTTTGTTTCAAACAGAAAAATATCCTGCCCAATCGGATCCTTATCCAAAAAAAGTTTCACTGCAGTTTCTTCAGTTATAACTGCTGTAAAAGGTTTTTCCAGAACTTGNNTCCCCGCTTAACCATTTAATACCTTTATTTCCATAATCGAAAATTTCAAAAAATGAAGGTTCGGTGAATACTATGCCATCATCAAGAACAAAAGATTTTTTACTGATACTATCCTTACCTTGAACATCAATCTTCTGGCCGTACACATAGAACATGGCTACCACATTCTGCAGGTCAGGGATATTTTTTTTGATCTCTCCGGGAAATGGAAAGTGAACTCCTGTTCTGTATTCCAATCCTCCGTTAGTATACTCAAGTCCGGATGTTACTCTCACAACCCGATACGTATTATTACTCTGCGAATGTACCTTGTCGAAGCTTAACTCATAGTTAATTTTGGTATAGATAACCAAACAGCTGGTCAGTCCTATTACGAGACCGGCAAATATGATAAGAGTCGATTTATAGTTTCTAAAAATCCTCCGAAGCGCTATTTTAAGATACTGTCCGTTCATTTTCAAATTTTCAAATT
>PLML01000064.1 GCA_003141525.1 Bacteroidales bacterium | reverse complement strand
TAAAGCTGAGGAATACTATAATAAGTCGATTATACTTCAACCTGATTATGTGTCTACTTATTATGAATTATCAAATATGTTTCTCAGATGGAAAGGAGATACGAGAAAGGCAAGAGAAATATTGGGAAATGCAGCCCGGAATAATAAATCTTCAATGTCAGATTCGCTGGTTATCGAAACGAATATTTTGATTGATATTTATGAAGGAAAATATGAAGAGGCTCTAAAAGATATCTCACTTTTAAAACATGATGTAATTCAAACTCAGTTTTACTTCCGACCTAAATATCTGTATAATGCAACTATTTATGGCTTGATGAATAAACCAGACTTAGAGCATGATTATTATGATTCAGCCAGGATATTTCTTGAAAAGAGAAGAACTGATTTCCCTGATGATCAAAGATTATACAGTTCACTTGGTATCGCATATGCCGGACTTGGTATTGATGGTAAGGCAATAAGCGCCGGTGAAAAGGCTGTAAGAATGCTTCCTGTAAGTAAAGAGGCATACAGTGGCCCATATCTGGTTGAAGATTTAGCCCTTATTTATGTTATGGTTGGCAAATATGATGAAGCTATCAAAAAAATAAAATATCTCCTTTCGATTCCGGGATTTCTTTCTACTAAAATCCTTGAGCTGGATCCCAGATGGGCGCCATTAAGAAATCAACCGGAGTTTAAAAAAATGATGGAAATCTATTCCGCAAAATAAGTGATTGTAAACATTAATGAAAGAATACGAATAGATCATAAAAGGAGAGATGCATAATGCAGGATTGCTGAACCGATAAAATCATTTATGATCCAATTTATAGTGATATGTTCAATTTTAATTATACATTTGTTGCTTTAAAATTCTGAAAATCATACTGTTAATAAATTAACAGTAATAGCATAATTGAAAACAATTTTTTTGAGTGTCCTCAAAATATTTTCACCCGATGGCAAGCATAATACCAGGCTACGAATACGACATCTTCATCAGCTACCGACACAACGATAACCGATCAGGCTGGGTAACGGAATTCGTTGCAGCATTGGAGCAAGAACTTGCAGCCACCTTAAAGGAATCCGTCTCTGTTTACTTCGACACCAATCCACACGATGGTCTGCTCGAAACCCATAACGTGGATAAGAGCCTAGAAGGCAAACTAAAGTGCCTGATCTTCATCCCCATCGTCTCACAAACTTATTGCGATTCAAAAAGCTTTGCCTGGCAGTATGAGTTCACTTCCTTTAATAAATTAACAAAAGAAGATCAGTTCGGAAGAGATATCAGACTTACCAGCGGGAATGTAACCAGCAGAATATTACCAGTTAAAATCCATGATCTCGATGCTGAGGATAAAACGCTTCTCGAAAATGAATTAGGAGGAGTTTTACGATCTATCGATTTTATTTATAAGGCATCAGGAGTTAACCGTCCCCTAAAACCGAATGACGAACGGACAGAAAATCTGAATCACACCAATTACCGCGATCAAATTAACAAAGTGGCAAATGCTATTAAAGAGATTATTACTGCAATAAAAAAACATGATCAACAGGATGGCGAAGTTCCAAAAGAGGTCGTTAAAGCAGAACTTGAACTCTCAAAAAATCTGAAACCAAAAATCATTATAGTATCAGGAATAATACTGACACTTATTGTGCTTGGTTATTTCTTAATACCAACTTTTTCTAAACCAAAAGAGCAGCTTGAAAAATCAATTGCTGTTTTACCTTTTAGAAATGACAGTCCTAATGATTCAACAACTTACTTCTTGAATGGTGTCATGGAAGAGATACTCAATAATCTTCAAAAGATCAGTGATTTCAGCAGGGTTCTTTCACGTAATTCAGTTGAACAATTCAGAAACAATACTACTAAATCTATGCCTGAAATTGCAAAAAAACTGAATGTGAATTACATCGTTGAAGGAAGTGGGCAAAAATATGGCAATAAATTCGTTCTGAGAGTACAATTAATTGTTGCTAATAATGAAAAACATCTATGGAGTAAATCATATGATCGTGAAATACGCGAAACCAGCGATATAATAAATATACAAAGCCAGATTGCACAATCAATAGCAGCAGAACTGAAAGCCACAATGACCCCTGAAGAAAAACAGCTCATTGAAAAAACACCAACAGCAAACCTTACGGCTTATGATTTTTACCAGAGAGGAAGAGAAGAATATTCAAAATATTGGATTAATAAGATTAATAATGGAGTACTTCAAAAAACAGTACTTCAAAAAGCCGAAGATTTTTATCATGAAGCACTGAAATATGATTCCACATTCGCCCAGGCGTATACTGGTCTGGCAAGTATATACTGGGACAAGCATTATTGGGAAGAATTTTTCTCAAAAAATTTCATGGATTCTATTCTGATCCTTACAAATATTGCCCTTACCTTTGATAATCAATTATCAGAAGCATATACTTTAAGGGGAACATATTATAGTGAAACCGGTAAACCAGAACAGGCTATTGAAGAATTTGATAAAGCCTTAAAATTCAATCCAAACGATTGGATGGCTAACTTGGGGAAAGGCGATTTGTATTGTAATGATGACTTGGTAAATAGCATTGAAAATTATCAAAAAGCTGCATCCATTAATCGCGGACCAGAGTTACCCACTTTAGTAGGAGAAATTGGTATGGCGTATTTTTGTGCCGGATTTCCTGAGAAATCTAAGTATTATTATCAGGAAGAATTGAAATTGAATGGCGATTCATCGGTATATTATTGGAATTTAGCTGATGATGAATACTGGCTTGCAAATTTCAATAAATCTGTCGAATTTGGGGTAAAGGGTTATGCGATAGATTCAACTAATTATGGAATACTGAAATTATTAGGAAAAAATTACGAAGGACTTCGTCAATATGAAGAGTCATTAAAATATTTTAAAAAGTGGTTTGAAAGATTGAAAACTCAGAAAGAACTCTCTCTGGACAATATGCACCGTATAGGATATGCTTACTGGCAAAATGGCTATAAAAAAGAGGCTGAGCACTTTTTTGATGAACAAATAAAATATTCTAATAGGAGGAATGAATTGAAGCGACCATGGGGACAAGGCTTATTTACATATTATGATCTTGCAGGAGTATATGCGTTCAGAGGAGAGAAGGATAAAGCATATAATAATTTAAGAATTTTTAATAAAATCCAACGGATACCCTTTTGGATGGTAATGTTAATAAAAAGTGATCCCTTATTCATCAGTATCAGAAATGAACCGGAGTTTCAACAGATTGTAAGGGATGTGGAAGCAAAATATCAGGCAGAGCATGAAAGAGTAAAGAAATGGATGGAAGATCAGGGGAAACCTTAGTTTTTATTACTTAATAACAATGTTAAGCTAAAATGGCAAGCATAATACCAGGTTACGAATACGACATCTTCATCAGCTACCGTCACAACGATAATCGCTCAGGCTGGGTAACGGAGTTTGTTGCAGCATTACAGGAAGAACTTGCAGCCACCTTAAAGGAACCCGTCTCCGTTTACTTTGACACCAACCCCCACGACGGCCTGCTCGAAACCCATAACGTTGACAAGAGCCTGGAAGGCAAACTAAAGTGCCTGATCTTCATCCCCATCATCTCACAAACCTATTGCGATTCAAAAAGCTTTGCCTGGCAGTATGAGTTCACTGCCTTCAATAAAATGGCAAAGGAAGATCAGTTTGGAAGAGATATAAGACTTGGCAGCGGGAATGTAACCAGCAGAATATTACCAGTTAAGATCCATGATCTCGATGCGGAAGATAAAATGCTTCTCGAAAATGAATTAGGAGGAGTTTTACGATCGATCGATTTTATTTATAAGGCTTCGGGAGTTAACCGCCCTTTAAAAGCGAATGACGAAAGAGCGGAAAATCTTAATCACACCTATTACCCCGACCAGATCAACAAGGTTGCAAATGCTGTAAAAGAGATTATTACCTCAATAAAAAAACATGATCAACAGGATGGTGAAGTTTTAAAAGAAGTTATCAGAGTAAAACCCGACCCCCAAAAAAACCAGAAAGTAAAAATCATTACAGGATCTATACTAGTTCTGGTACTTATAGTGCTGGGGTATTTCTTTATTCCTAAATTATCTAAAAACTCAGATTCGGTTGAGAAAACAATTGCTGTTCTTCCTTTCCGGAATCTAAGTAATGATTCGACTCAGTTATTCTTCTGTGATGGCTTTATGGACGATATTCTAAATAATCTTCAAAAAGTAAAAAGTTTTACAGTCAGGCCCAGAACATCTTCATATCAATACAGGGATACCAAAAAATCAACTGCAATCATCGGTAAGGAGCTTAATGTAAATTATTTAGTTGTAGGGAGTGTCGGACGTGAAGGGAATAATTTAAAGATTTCAGTTCAGTTGATTGATTCAAAAGCCGATAAGCAGATGTGGTCAAATGATTTTCCCGGGGAAATGAATCATCTCTTTTCTCTGCAGAATGAAATAGCTAAAGAAATTGCCTCTGAACTGAAAGCAGAACTCACACCTGAAGAGATAAAAAAGATTGAGAAAAAACCTACTGAGAATCCTGAAGCTTATAATTATTACCTTCAAGGGAACTACTATTTATGGAGAGGTAGTGGATCGCGAGACGATAGGACTGCAATTGAATTATATGAAAAAGCAATCGGGCTTGATCCCGGGTTTGCCCTCAGCATATTACAGGAAAGGCAAGATGTTTACTTGATCAATACTGGAATTATTATGATCATACTGAGGATATAAAAAGCAAAAGTAAACAGAGCAATTGACAAAGCCTTTGAAATTGATCCTGACCTCCCTGACGCTCACATTGCTTTAGGGCTTTATTACTACTATGCTTATTTGAACTACCCGGAAGCATTGAAACAATTTGAACTGGTATTGAAATATCAGCCTAAGAACCCGGAAGTTATAAACTTGTTCAGCTTGCTGTTCATCGTCGTGCCGGAAACTGGGAGATGGCAAAGTCGGAGTTTGAGAAAGCCGTCGAACTTAATCCCGGAAGATCAGATATAGCTTTTAGGATGCAGGAGAAACATTTGAATTTACTTCGGAATTATTCTAAAGCTGAGGAATACTATAATATGTCTATTATGCTTCAGCCGGATTTGGGTTTATCTTATGTTGATTTATCCCGCATGTATCTTACATGGGAAGGAGATACGAGGAAGGCAAGAGAAGTACTGGGAAACGCTGCACGGAATAATAAAGCTTATATATCAGATTCACTTATCATCGAAACAAATTTTTTGATTGATATTTATGAAGGAAAATATGAAGAGGCTCTTAAAGATATATCACTTTTAAAAAATGATGTAGTTCAGGATCAGGGTTACTTCAGACCCAAATATCTCTATAATGCAACTATTTATGGTTTAATGAATAGGCATGAATTGGAGCATGCCTGTTACGATTCAGCCCGATTTTTCCTTGAACGCAGAATTGTAAATACTCCTGATGATCCGAGATTGGTAAGTTCACTGGGTATTGTGTATGCAGGTCTTGGTCTTGATGAAAAGGCAATAAGTGAAGGTGAAAAGGCTATAAAATTGCTTCCTGTAAGTAAAGAGGCATGGAAGGGGGTATATCTGGTTGAAGATTTAGCCCTGATCTATGTTATGGTTGGCAAATATGATGATGCTATAAAACAAATAAATTATCTCCTCTCAATCCCGGGACTCCTTTCGACTAAAATCCTTGAGCTGGATCCCAGATGGGCACCATTAAGAAATCTACCGGAGTTTAAAAAGATGATGGAAAGCTATTCGGGAAAATAAGTGATTGTAAACATCCAATGAAAGAATCTGAATAAACAAATATTTTACCCGATGGCAAGTATAATACCAGGCTACGAATACGACATCTTCATCAGCTACCGCCAGAAAGACAACAAAGGCGACAGGTGGGTGAGTGAGTTTGTTGATGCCCTGAAGACCGAACTTGAATCGACTTTTAAAGAAGAGATCAGTGTTTATTTTGATATAAACCCGCATGATGGACTATTAGAGACACATGATGTAGATGCCTCTTTGAAAGAGAAGCTTAAATGCCTGGCGGTCATAAAGATGATGCAGAGAAAGGCTTCAGTTCGCTGGCATATAAGTTTCCTGGCAATGTTCTGGAGGTTGAAACAGGTGAATCAGGTATACTAAGGGATTTTGATATATACGAGGATTATATGAAGGAACTTAATCAAATTCAATAACTATGGAAGCGACTATTAAATTTCAGTTAAATGGGAAGAAAACTGAAGCCCTGATTGATCCGACAGAGACTCTTTTATGGGTTTTACGAAATCATTTCGGGCTGACCGGAACAAAATTTGGTTGCGGGTTGGGTTTTTGCGGGTCATGTACAGTTCTGATAGATAATGAACCTGTCAGGTCATGTCAGTTATCGGCTGGTGATATTACCGGCAAAAAAGTAGTTACAATCGAGGGCCTTGCAACAGATGGTAAACTGCATCCGGTTCAGAAAGCATTTGCAGAGCATGATGCATTGCAATGCGGGTATTGTACACCGGGCATGATAATGAATGCAACAGGCTTGTTACTGAAGAATCCTTCCCCCACCACAGAGCAGATAAAGGAAGGAATGGAAGACAACCTGTGCCGTTGCGGAGCACATGTCAGAATTATAGAGGCTGTTAATACAGCTGCAAAAGAAATAAAAGGAGGAAAGTGATCATGAAAATAAAATCAAATACAAGGATAGTGGAACCTTCCTCTCCCAAAAAACCAGGACTCATTCCCAGAAGAGATTTTCTAAAATACCTGGGAGGAGGTGTACTGATCATTTTCACACCGCTTGAAGCATGCAAAAACATGGCCGAATCAGTACAGGGTGCTCGTTCAGTGCCTAAAGATTTCAACGCTTTTCTTCATATTTCAGAAGATGGTATTGTTACTTGTTTCACAGGGAAGATCGAGATGGGGCAGGGAACCATAACTGCATTGGCACAGATGATGGCAGATGAGCTAGATGTGGCCATCAAAAATATGAAGATGGTAATGGGTGATACGGCTCTCTGCCCGTGGGATGAGGGTACCTGGGGATCGTTATCGGTCAGAGAGTTTGGACCTGTAATGAGGAAAGCAGCAGCTGAAGCCAGAGCAGTATTGATTCAGATGGCTTCCGAACAGTTGAAAGTGCCTGTAGCCCGGCTTACGGTAAGTAACGGCATCGTAACTGATAAGCTTGATAATTCGAAAACCATCAGTTATGCCCACCTGGCAAAAGGCAAAAAAATTGAAAAGCATCTCAATGAAAAACCAAAGGTTAAGGCGCCTTCAGAATTTAAGATTATTGGAAAACCATATAAACGGACAGATTCCACTCTGAAAGTAACCGGTGAAGCAAAATATGCAGGAGATATAAAAATCCCCGGAATGATGTTTGCCCGCATAGTCAGACCACCTTCGTATGGTGCAACACTGATTTCGGCTGATACAACTGAAGCTGAAAAAATTCCCGGTATACAGGTTGTAAGAGATAATGACCTGGTAGCTCTTCTGCATTTAAGCCGTGATAAGGTAGATGAGGCAATCGTAAAAGTTAAGGCAGAATTTTCACAGATTGAAATGAGTGTAACCGATAAAACAGTAATTGATCATTACCTGAAATCGGCGACAAAAGGTAACATTATTAACAGTAAGGGAGATATTGCAGCCGGACAGAAACTGTCAGACAAAATAATTGAGTCTGAATTCTATGATGGTTATGTAGCTCATGCACCAATGGAACCCCACACTGCTGCAGCTATGATTGATGGTGATAAAATTACTGTCTGGGCATCGTCCCAGGCTCCTTTCAGTACCCGTGATGCAATTGCAGAAAAACTGAAAATACCGTCGGAAAAGATTCGGGTGATAATTCCTTTTGTGGGCGGCGGATTTGGAGGGAAAGCTGACAATCCCCAGACAGTGGAAGCCGCCAGGATAACAAAACTTTCAGGGAAACCGGTAATGCTGGCTTACACCCGTGAGGAGGAGTTTTTCTATGATACTCTCAGACCAGCAGGATTGAACAGAGTAAAGTCAGGAATAGATAAAGACGGGAAGGTAACCTTCTGGGATTTTAGTGTCTATTGTGCAGGTGACAGGGGATCTGATACTATCTATGATGTTCCTCATCAGAAAACCACTGTATTTGACCAGGGTGAAAATGATCCCCAGGTGCACCCATTTGCCGTAGGGCCATGGCGTGCGCCTGGAAACAGCAACAATACTCATGCCCGAGAAATGCAGATATGCGTTATGGCAGCAAAGGCAGGAATGGATCCTCTGGAATTCCGTATCAGGAACCTTAAGGATGAAAAAATGATTGCAGTTTTGAAAGCTGTTGCCGATAAGTTTGGTTATACTCCGGGTAAAGGACCAAGCGGCAGGGGATATGGTATTGCATGTGGTACAGATGTCGATACATGGGTTGCACTTATGGCTGAGGTCAAAGTTGATAAGAATACTGGTCATATACAGGTTGTAAGAGTATCATGTGCCCAGGATATGGGAATGTGTGTGAACCCACAGGGTACACTACTTCAAATAGAGGGTTGTATCACAATGGGAATGGGATATGCACTTACCGAAGAACTGCTGTTCGACGGGACAAAAATGATTACTCAGAATTTTGATACTTATGAGATCCCCAGGTTCAGCTGGGTGCCGGAGATAAATGCAGTGATCCTCGACAGGATGGATCAGCCTCCTGGTGGCGGCGGTGAACCCGCAATAATTTGTATGGGAGGAGTCATTGCAAGTGCCGTCTTTGATGCAACCGGAGCTATACTTTATCATATGCCGATAACACGGGCAAGAATGCTCGAAGCATTGAAAAAGGTTTAAAATCTAGAAACTTGAACAAGGCCCGCGAACAAAGCAATTATTAGAAAAAATAGGGTTGCCCTATCCCTGATGATTCAGTAAAAAAAATTACTTAAAATCTGATTTATGGCTTCTTTACTGACAGGTTACGAATACGACATCTTCATCAGCTACCGTCAGAAAGACAATAAGCACGACGGCTGGGTTACTGAGTTTGTGAATAACCTGAAGGGGGAACTCGAGTCTACATTTAAGGAGAAAATCAGTGTTTATTTTGATATAAACCCGCATGATGGACTTTTAGAGACACATGATGTTAATGCCTCCCTGAAAGAGAAACTTAAATGTCTGGCATTTATCCCGATTATTTCACGAACTTATTGTGATCCAAAATCATTTGCATGGGAAAATGAGTTTAAAGCATTTGTCGAACAAGCCTCAAATGATCAATTCGGATTGAAGGTAAAACTTCCTAATGGTAATGTAGCAAACAGAGTTTTACCTGTTCGTATTCATGACCTGGATCCCGGCGATATTAAACTATGTGAGTCAATTCTGGGCGGAGTTCTGCGGGGAGTTGAATTTATTTATAAAGAACCTGGATTCAACAGGTCACTCAAACCTGATGACGATGAAAAGATTAACTTAAACAAAACAAAGTACAGGAATCAGGTAACCAAGGTGGCGCTTGCAATAAAAGAGATAATTCTGGGATTGCAGACAGAGCTGACTAAACCTGTGAAAGATAGTGCCAGACGAATGGAGTCATTCGAAGAAGTTGACAAAAATGAGAAATATACAGATAAAGAGAAACCTGCCAGGTTAAATGGGATCAAGTTGCTATCAGGAGTTGTAGTCCTGGTATTAATAATACTTGCGATAGTTCTGGCTTATCCAAAATTATTTAAAAAAGACAAACCGGCCAATTTAAGATCCTCCGAACCAGAAGAAATATCCATTGCTGTGCTCCCGTTTGAAAGCATAAGCAATGACCCGGAACAGGAGTCTTTCAGTGACGGTATCAGTGAGGATATCATTAACAAACTGGCCCAGGTACCCGGATTAAAAGTGGCAGGACGCACTTCTTCTTTTACATTCAAAGGAAAAAATCAGGACCTGCGCAAAATAGGCGAGCAACTGAATGTGAATCATATCCTCGAAGGAAGTATAAGAAAATCAGGAAATAAAATTCGTATAACAGCACAGCTTATTAAAGTTGCCGATGGTTATAATTTATGGTCTGAAAGATATGACAGGGAACTGAAAGATATTTTTGATATACAGGATGAGATATCCTTAGCTATCCTGAATGCCATTAAAATAAAATTATTAGGAGCAGCGAAAGAAGCGGTGCTTAAAAAGTATACCGATAATCCAGAAGCCTATCAACCATATCTTCAGGGGCGTTTTTATCTCAATAAGTATGAAGGGGCAGATAACTGCAACAAGGCGCTTGATTATTTCAGGGCTGCAATCAAAATAGAGCCTGACTATGCATTAGCCTATGCTGGTATGGCATCCAGCTATTTGTTTTTATCGAACTTTAATTATCTCCCGCCGGAAAAGTGTCTTCCACAAATGAAGCAGGCAATTCAGCAATCCCTCCAGTTAGACGACGAAATTGCTGAAAGCCATTCAACAATGGGCAGTATAAAAATGTATAATGAATGGGATTTTGCAGCGGCAACTATTGAATTCAAAAAAGCTATCGAACTGAACCCCAACCTAGCTGAGGCACATGAGCAATATGCCTTATGCCTGGGGTTTCTTGGCAATTATACAGAAGCGTTAAAACAAGGATCAATCGCAAATAGTCTTGATCCCTTTTCTTCAATGATTAATTATTATGTAACAAATATATATTGGATGGCAGGAGATTATGAAAAGGAAATTGAATATGGAAAGAGGTTAGTTGAATTGGATCCAAATTTCTGGGGCGGACATTATCATATTGGACGTGGGTTGATGTATTTAAAGAGATACGAAGAAGCTGTTCCTGAACTTGAAATGGCGGTTCATCAAAATTTCAGTTCCTTGACATTACGTTCTCTGGGACTTATATATGGACTTATGGGAGAAAAAGTAAAAGCAAGGGAAGTGCTTGGGAAAATGGAAAACCTGAGAAGCACCCAATGGTTTGGTAATTGTGATATTGGAGTTGTTTATGTGTCACTAGGAGAATTTGATAATGCATTTCAATATTTTGAAAAGGCACTGGAAAAGCATGAGGGGTTTATGTTATATTTTAAATATTTTATCCGGCTTTTTCCGGAATTTGAAAAAGATCCACGAACAAAACAATTATTAGAAAAAATAGGATTGCCTTATCAATGATGATTCAATAAAAAAAATTAGTTAAAAACTGATTTATGGCTTCTTTATTGCCTGGTTACGAATACGACATCTTCATCAGCTACCGCCAGAAAGATAACAAGCACGACGGCTGGGTTACCGAGTTTGTTAATAACCTGAAGGGGGAACTCGAGTCTACATTTAAGGAGGAGATCAGCGTTTATTTTGACATCAACCCTCATGATGGACTCCTGGAGACACATGATGTAGATGCCTCCCTTAAAGAGAAACTTAAATGTCTGGTTTTTATTCCAATTATCTCTCACACATATTGTGACTCAAAATGTTTTGCCTGGGAACATGAATTTAAGGCATTTATTGAACTGGCTACAAAGGATCAATTCGGACTCAAAGTAAAACTGCCTGGTGGTAATGTTGCGAGCAGGGTACTTCCTATCCAGATTCATTAGTGATGCGTTAATATTT
>PLML01000073.1:3769-31030 GCA_003141525.1 Bacteroidales bacterium | reverse complement strand
AACAGCGAAATGTTTATAAAACCATCGGTGGCACTCCCCGTCTTGACGGAACATATACAGTTTTTGGTGAAGTAATTGAAGGATTGGATATTATAGATAAGATTGCCGAAGTTCAGACTGATAGCAGCGATAAACCTTTAAATGACATAAAAATTATTAAAATAAAAATTATCAAAAATTGATTTTGATTTAAAACACTTTCTTAATGCTTAAAAAAATAACAGATCTTTTAAATGAAGTTTCTTCATTATCGGTAAAGAATCCGGAGGAACTTGAGTTATTCCGTTTGAAATACCTTAGCAAAAAGGGCTTACTTTCTGATCTTTTCGAAGAATTCAAGGATGTACCGAGTTCTGATAAAAAAGAGACTGGTCAAAAATTGAATCTTTTAAAGCAGAATGCCCTTGATAAATATAATAGTCTTAAAAGTGAACTTCTGAACCTGGAAGAAAAAGCTGATGGTACTGATCTTACAAGACCTTCTTTTCCATACTATATTGGATCACGTCATCCTATTTCTATTGTAAGAAATGAGCTTATTGACATATTCACCCGCATAGGTTTTACTGTTTCCGAGGGTCCCGAAATAGAAGATGACGATCATGTCTTTACTAAACTTAATTTTGCCCCGGAGCATCCGGCAAGAGACATGCAGGATACATTTTACATATCCAGGATATCTTCTGAAGATTCCAGTCCCGAAGATATTTTACTCCGGACTCACACATCTTCGGTACAGGTAAGAGTCATGCAGAATCAAAAACCTCCTATCCGTACCATTTCGCCCGGCAGAGTTTTCCGTAATGAGGCTATTTCTGCCAGGGCTCATTGTATATTTCATCAGGTTGAGGGTTTGTATATTGATGAAAATGTATCATTTGCCGATCTCAGACAGACCTTACTGTTCTTCGCAAGAGAAATGTTTGGAAAAGATACCGAAATCAGGTTAAGACCATCATATTTCCCGTTCACAGAGCCTTCTGCAGAAATGGATGTTAGTTGTAAGATCTGTGGCGGAAAAGGCTGTAATGTTTGTAAACATACCGGGTGGCTTGAAGTTTTAGGTTGTGGTATGGTACATCCGAATGTTCTTGAAGCCTGTAATATAGATAGTAAAAAATACACAGGTTTTGCTTTTGGAATGGGTATTGAACGGGCAACTATGCTCAAATATGGAGTTAATGATTTGCGATTGTATTTTGAAAATGATCTGAGATTTTTAGATCAGTTTAAGAGCGCATTTTAACTAAATTGAACATTTAACTGACGATGGTGTTAATCTTTGCACTATATTTTAGGCGATGAAATGAAACAACAAGAAATTCAGGTACCGCTTTGTGACAGTTGCTCGCTTGAATCAGGTTCGATTTTTAAGTACCTTTATCCTGATGAAGTGGAGGCACTTAACTTTGCAAAGGATTTCCGTCAGTATAAACGAGGAGACATTCTTTATCAGGAGGGTAACCGGATAAGCGGGTTCTTCTGTGTTAACAGTGGTATCATTAAAGTGTTCAAAACGGGATTTGATGGTAAAGAACAGATAATCAGGTTTGCAAAAAAAGGAGATATTATTGCTTACCGCAGTGTTCTAAGTAATGAGCTTGCTTGTACTTCTGCTAAAGTTATCGAAGATTGCCAGGTATGCTTCATTCCTTCAGAAATCCTTATATCTTTCATTAAATCGAATCCTGCTTATGCTCTTGAATTGCTAAAGCTTGCCTGTAATGAACTAGGTGAGGCAAATTCCTTTCTAACGGATATTGCTCAGAAAACCGTCAGAGAACGGCTTGCTGAGGTTCTTCTTTTTCTTGTAAATGATTTTGGACTTGATAATGAGAATTTTCTCAATATTTCACTTACACGTGAAGAATTGGCCAACATTGTAGGCACTGCGACTGAATCAGTTATCAGATTATTATCAGAGTTTAAGTCGGATAAGCTTGTTGAGTTAAATGGAAGAAAAATAAAGATCTTAAACACAAAAGGTCTGGAAAAAATCAGCAATGTTTTCAATTAGATTTAAAACAGTGTTCCCGGTATATTGTTTCCAAATTGTTTTCCGAGGTGTTTGTAGGCATGTTCTGTGGCTTCGCGTCCTCTTGGAGTTCTTTTAAGGTATCCTTCCTTTATTAGAAAAGGCTCATAGACCTCCTCAATTGTCCCGCTTTCTTCACCAACTGCGGTAGAGATCGTATTTATCCCGACAGGTCCGCCACTGAATTTATCAATTATTACAGAAAGAATTCTATTATCCATTTCATCGAGGCCATGTTGGTCAATATTAAGAGCTTTGAGGCCGTATCTTGTTATATCTATATCAATTTCGCCTGAACCCTTTACCTGCGCAAAATCCCTTATTCTTCTGAGTAATGCGTTGGCAATTCTTGGTGTTCCTCTGCTTCTTCTTGCAATTTCTATTGCTGCCTCTTCATCTATTCTTACATTCAGTATACCTGCCGATCTTTTAACAATGCCCGTAAGTATTTCATGGTCATAATATTCAAGATGAAATTTAATTCCAAATCTTGCTCTCAAAGGACTGGTAAGCAGGCCTGAGCGGGTTGTCGCACCTATAAGTGTGAAGTTATTAAGTGTTAACTGGACACTTCTTGCGCTTGGCCCTTTATCAATCATTATATCGATCTGGAAATCTTCCATTGCAGAATAAAGATATTCCTCGACAACAGGACTCAGACGGTGAATTTCATCTATAAAAAGAACATCTCCCTCCTGGAGGTTCGTAAGCAATCCTGCCAGATCGCCCGGCTTATCAAGTACAGGGCCGGATGTAACCCGGAGATTAACCTGAAGTTCATTGGCTATTATCGTGGCAAGCGTTGTTTTACCCAATCCGGGAGGACCATGTAAAAGCACGTGATCGAGAGATTCACCCCTCTGTTTTGCAGCTGTTACAAATACAACCAGGTTATCCATTACCTGTTTTTGTCCCTTGAAATCGCTGAAAGTTAGTGGTCGTAGTTGCTTTTCGAACTCCTTATCATTTGGCGTAATAATATCTTTTCTGATATTTATATTTTCTTCCATAGGGCAAAGTAACTATTTTATCAGCTTTGTATCGCCTTCAGGAAGCTTTATTCTTACACCGTTGATACTTATCTCCACATCATCCTTATATGAAATTACAAGAAATGGAATACCTTCTTCATTAAACTTTTTCCAGGTTTTTTGTCTTATCCCCATCTGGTAATATTGTTCTTCTTTAGTTTTGCCGTTCTCATAATAAAAAATTTGTTGTCCATCGGGATTTCCCTGAATAAAGTTTCCTTTAAATTTCAGTTTTCCGTTAGTATAATATGATGTCCAGACACCATCCTTTAATCCCATAATATACTTTCCTTCCTCAGTCAGGTCTCCTGATTTATATTTCCATTGTCCATTTTTCTCTCCGTCAGAATATTGACCCTGGGCAATAATATCTCCAGTTGCAGAATATTCGGTAGACGACCCGTCACGTTGTCCCTTGAAGTATTCTTCCTCCTTAAGCAGTGCCCCGTTATCATAATACCAGTTCCATAGTCCGTCAGGACGTCCGATGTTATAGGAACCGGTTTGTTCAACTTTTTCCGATGTATTATAGAATTTCCATTGGCCTGCGCGACGGTTATCAGTAAACTGACCTTCTGCCTGTACTTTTCCATTGGGATATAGATCTTTCCATTTACCATTCCGGTTTCCGGCTTCATCAACTATACCCTCGGAAAGAAGCAATCCGTTATCGTTGTAAATAAAAGCATCGGTAACTTTTCCGTCCTTTCCGAATTCTCTGTGGACACCAACAGGAATTTTATTCCGATACGGACCGCTATAGATCAATTTACCATCTTCATCATGTTTATTTACTATCTCAATGTCCGGCTCATCTTCCACTCTCGATTTTACAATTGCTCCATTTTCATAAAGCATTGTAAGAACAAGTTTTCCATGTATATCATATTCTTTATAATAACCATGTATAAGATCATCTTTAAAAGTTTTTTCTGATTTTATTCCTCCGTTTGGATAGAATTCTTTCCAGTCGCCCTGCTTTAAACCATTCTTGTCGTTTCTGTTTATTCTTTCCCTGCTGACAAGAAAATCATTATTATATTCGAGTAGCGTTATAATATTTCCATCTTTGTCATACTCTTTTGATAAACCCTCTTTTTTCCCGGTGTTATAAATGAAGGTCTGCTGGACTTTTCCATCGGGGAAATAGATAAATGCTGTACCCTCTTTCCTGTCGGCTGCAAAAAGCTCTTTTGACCAGATATAAACTCCTCGCGATGGATCCCTTTTATATTTATAATACCACCCATTCTTTTTGCCATATAGATAATTTATTTTTTCTGTAGTGTCTCCTGCCTGATCATA
The DNA here is from genome assembly GCA_003141525.1 of Bacteroidales bacterium. Taxonomy (GTDB): domain Bacteria; phylum Bacteroidota; class Bacteroidia; order Bacteroidales; family VadinHA17; genus LD21. Next base: position 26,659 of record PLML01000073.1, on the reverse strand, counting down.
AAACAGCCATATACTGTCAAGAAGAAAGTTTGTTCTCTTTCCTTCGGATTTCCTGATTCCAGTGACATAAAAACTTTTCCAGAATCCTTCCGGTTTTCCGTTTTTAATCAGACCTTCACTCGAGACTGCTCCGTTTGGATACTTAAATACCTGATAGCCATCTTTTAAAGTCTCGTTTTCCTGTGAAGAGCTTATCTTACAGATCAGGACAAAAAACATTAAAAAAGTAATTCTTTTCATTATTTAAAGACCAAGTTTTTCAGATATTTCCATCATTCTATGTATTGGCTTTTGTGCTCTTATCAGTGTTTTGTTATCAATAATAATTTCTGGTTCTTCATTTTTAAGACAATTCAGTATTTTTTCAATTGTTATAAGTTTCATAAAACTGCACTCACTGCATCCGCAAGATGAATCTATTGGAGGGGCAGGAATATAAGTTTTCCCCGGATTCTCTCTTTTCATCTGATGAATTATACCGACTTCAGTTGCTACAATATAACAATTTCCTTTGTCTTTCTTTGTGAATTGCAATAATGAAGATGTAGAGCCTATAAAATCTGCGACCATCCTTACAGGTAATTTACATTCGGGATGAACGATAATTTTTGCATCAGGATTTTCTTTCTTCAATCTCAGAATTGCTTCCAGTGAAAATTCTTCATGAACATGGCAGGATCCGTTCCATATAACTATATCGCGTCCTGTCTTATTAAGTATGTAGTTTCCCAGGTTACGATCAGGGGCAAATATTATTTTCTCTTCAGTAGGAAGTGATTCAATAATCTGAACCGCATTGGATGATGTACATATTATATCCGACAATGCTTTAATTTCTGCAGTTGTGTTAACATATGAAATAACCGTTCTTCCTGGGTTTTCCTTTAGAAATTTCTCAAAATCCTCTGCTTTGCATGAGTTTGCCAGTGAACAACCGGCATTAAGATCAGGAAGAAGAACTTTTTTCTCCGGAGCAAGTATTTTTGCCGTTTCGGCCATAAATTTAACTCCGGCCAAAATTATAATAGCCGCTGAATTTGAGGCTGCTTTTTGAGAAAGCGCCAGACTATCTCCTACAAAATCAGCAATATCCTGAATATCTCCAGTCTGGTAATAATGGGCCAGAATGATTGCATTTTTTTCTGCTTTCAGTCTTTTTATATTCAATATATTTTGCTCTGTTGATTGCATCTACATATCGTTATAGAATTTGTATCAATCTGCCGGTAAACTTAGTCATTATTGCAATATCGAATTTTCCTGTCAGGGTTTCTGACTTTAATTAACAGTATACTATTTTAAAATATTAATATTAAATTTATTTATGATGATAATAATATCCTGTTAATAGTGTTAATATTAAATTCAGATATTTATTGCATTTTTCATCATTACCAGTGTACCAACATCTTTTCAACAGTTCAAAAAACATACCGTTTTTGAGTGACAGATGATTAGTAAATTAATTAACAACTGTTAAGACATGTTTGTTGATAATGATAAAATAGCAAAAGTAAAGTTTTTAAGGTTTATTTAAAGTTCATATTCCGACTTTATTTTCTGATAACTTTATTCATTCATTTCTCAGGTACCAATAATCTATTTAACTGGTTAATAAAACATGATATTATAAATCTTTATTGGCAATTATATACATGTTATTAACAAGAGATTTAAAATATAAAGCATCTGCGGCTTCGTAGAGTCTTCTTGATAAAAATCATTTTCAGGGGTAAAACCCCTCTGCCGCTTCCTTCGCCTTTGCGTAGACGCTTCGGCGAAGCAAGGGCGGCATCTCCCCTAAAGGGGCGATAATGCTCTGATGTTTAATTGAATCAGACTAAATTGGTAATAATTTTTCCCCCCATGGGGGAATGAAAAGGGGGTGAATAGGAAAAGAAAATACTCCAAACCAAACATTCACCTTATTGTTTTGTTACTCTATCATATAAAGCTTTTTAAGTTGAAGATATAAGAATACTTTTTTCTTTTAATTATACAATTGTGTTAATTTGCGGACTCGTAACAGAAAATAAATTAAAAGTCAAAAAGTTGAAAAACAAAAAGATTGCAATAGTTTCGGATCATGCCGGATATTACCTTAAGGAGAAGTTGTTAGGTTATCTTATTAAGGAAAAGTATGATGTTAAAGATTTTGGATGTTCTTCAGATGAAATAGTCGACTATCCTGATTTTGGTCATCCTCTTGCAAACGCAGTTACGGGGGGTGAATTTGAATTGGGGATATCGATTTGCGGTACAGGCAATGGGATAAACATGGTTGTAAACAAGCATCCGGGGATCAGAGCTGCTCTTTGCTGGAATGAGGAGATCAGTCGTTTGTCGCGGGCACATAACGATGCAAATATTCTGACATTGCCAGGCTGGTTTATTTCGGAATCTGAAGCATATCTGATTGCCAAAACTTTCCTGACAACCCCATTTGAGGGTGGAAGACATATAAGGAGAGTCGGGAAGATCTCATTAAAAATGTACTAATATGCTTTCAAATTCTTGCAGATACGGAATAAGAGCTGTCATTTATCTGGCAAGTCAACCATTATCAAACGGTAAAACCGGGATAAAAAAAATAAGTAGTGATCTTGACCTTCCGACACCCTTTCTTGCAAAAATTCTTCAGCTGCTGGCAAAACATAAAATTCTCAGTTCCTCCAAGGGCCCTCATGGAGGTTTTTCTTTACTAAAAGATCCACGGAAAATAACTTTACTTGATATTGTAAATATAATTGATGGGTACGACACTTTTACAAATTGTGTAATGCATAATGGTTCATGCGAAGGGGTTGAAAAAGTCGGGAAACATTGTCCGCTGCATAAGGACTATGAGAAATCAAGGAAAGAACTTATTAAACTATTCAGTAACAGGACAATTCATGAACTGGTTATTAAATCGAAGAATCCGGAATTAATAACTATCTGATTATCTTTTTTTTGATTGGGCTGATCCAGAGCCATAGCAGAATTGAAACAAGAATTCCGGCACCATTGGCAAGCGCGTCATAAACACTGCCGGTCCTGGTAGTAGTAAGTGTTGATTGAAATATTTCCATCAGGATACCGTATGAAAGAGGAATCAGACCGATAAGGAATAAATGGCCGGCACTTTTTATATTTTTTCTGTTTTCAAGAATAATTGCCGACATCAGGCCAAAGTACATTCCGAAATGAACAACTTTATCGATATTTGGAATATTAATAAATGGAACTTTATCGAAAGTATGCGAACTGGCAAGGCTTAAATACATTATTATCAAAGCTGCCAGGATTGAGAATATATTCTTCTTTATCATTTTTAATATTTCGTGCAAATTTAGTTAATATCTACCAAAGGCACAAAGGTTCAAAGATGCGACGGATTAGTAAAGAAAGGGAGAAAAAGAGAATAGGAGTGTAAGTGACTGCAGGACTGCGGGACAATAAGACAACAAGACTTTTCGAATCCCGGACTCCGAAAAGCTGTAATAACATATCCTTTGTGTAACTTTGTGCCATGGCAGGAATATATATACATATACCATTTTGTAAGAAACTCTGTTTTTACTGTGATTTCTATCATGTTATTTCGGCAAATGATAATTCTGCATTTATTGGTGCACTGCTAAAGGAAGCATCATTAAGAAAGGAATATCTTGAAAATGAAACAATCTCGACAATATATATTGGCGGTGGCACTCCGTCGGTGGTTTCAATTACAGATCTGGGAACAATACTGAATCATATAAACAAGCTGTTCAGAGTGGCGGAAGATTGTGAAATAACTATCGAAATAAATCCGGATGATATTCAGGCTGAGTTTTTAGAAGGGTTGAAGAATCTTAATATAAACAGAATCAGCATTGGAATTCAATCCTGGGAAGATTCAGATCTTAAAATGCTTAATAGAAGGCACAACTCGGAACAAGCTGCTATAGCTTTGAAAGAGACCTTGAATGCCGGTTTTGAAAATGTAACAATTGATCTTATTTATGGAATTCCGGGAATGAGTCTGAAGGAGTGGGAATCAAATCTTGATTTTTCCTTTTCCTTTGATATTAAACACCTGTCTGCATATCATCTGACATTTGAACCGGGAACTGTTTTCGGAAAGATGCTCAAGAAAGGCACGATTTCTGAAATTGATGAAAATGATAGCGCGGCACAGTTTAATATTCTTATTGAAAAAGCCGAATCCGCGGGTTTTATTCAATATGAGATCTCAAATTTCGGCAAACCCGGTTATTTCTCTATCCACAATTCAAATTACTGGAAACAGGTTAATTATCTTGGACTAGGACCATCAGCACACTCTTTTAACGGTTACTCACGCCAGTGGAATATTAGGGATTTAAAAGGTTATATTAAGTCTGTTAATGCCGGGAAGTCCTTTTTTGAAAGAGAAGAACTTAATGAAAAGACACTCTTTAATGAATATATTATGACATCCCTTAGAACCATGTGGGGCATTGATCTTGAGTATGTTGAGAGAATATTTGAAAAAGAAGGATATGATTATGTCGTAAATCTGGCAGGGAAATTCAAAAAATATGGTTTAATGAAACCAGAAAAAAATTCCCTGGTTCTCACAAACCAGGGAAAGTTGATATCAGACAATATAATATCTGAATTTATGATGACGGGTGACTAATAGTTACTTTTTTGAAAGCATGAAATTTGTACGCCCGATAATATTATTATCAAGATAAAGTTCAACACTGTAATTACCGATAATAAAATCACCTTTATTATCCATAAAAATGCATACTTCTATATCCTGATTCAAATAATCTACCTGACGGCTGGCAGAATAGATTATTTTGTTGCCCTTATATTCAAAAAGATTATCTGGACTGCTTGTTACAACCAATGAGTCGGGCCTTATAACTCTCATATATACATCTTTCTGTCCGGGTTTTGCCAGAGGATTCTCCCGCAGAGTGAAACATATTCTGAGTTTATCCAGGTTATTAATCCTTGTGGTTTCTTTTCTCTTTTTATTCAGAGAAACAGCGGCAATATTCTTGGCCTGAATAATAGAAGCAACCTCGACTTTAGTACTAAGTTCTTCTTTTACTTTTGACAGTTCGGTATTTGTATTCCGGACTTGTGTGATTTGCTGCTTTATCTCAGTATTTTCTGAAGTAAGCATCTTGTTTCGCGTATTAAGAGAATCGATCTGAACAATGTAACTTTTCATTATATCTCTCATTGTTTTGATCTCGTTCTTATATGATTTTATCAGTCTGACATTTGATGCATTAACAGATAACAACTGGACAATCTTATTTTTTTGCTTCTCCATTCCTGCTTTCAAAGTATCATTGTCGGTCTTTAGAGTATCAAATGCAACGACCATATGCCTTAGTTCATTTGCCAGGGAATCTTTTTCCTGGGTCAGGGCAGTTTCCATTTCGATCATTTTGTTCTTCTTATCGAAATACATATAAATAAGAAAAACCAGAGCAACGCCCAGGACAATTGATGTGACAATCATACCGACCGGTGTGCTTTTTTTTGGTCCCTGTACTGGAGGGATACTACTGTTTAACTCTGTCATTTATCTTGCTGTGTTTAAAGGGTTCATTACAAAATTAACAATATCCTTAGTCTTTTTCAAATTTATAATATAAACATAAGATAATAGTTTTTGTTATATTGTTTAAAAAATCAGGTGATCTGTAAATCATCATGAAAAATTAATTTACCAAACCAGGTTATTATTCAGACTATGAAATATGTTGGTGCACATGTAAGCGCTTCGGGAGGGGTGGAAAACGCTCCGGTAAATGCAAATTTAATAGGAGCAAAGGCTTTTGCCCTGTTTACAAAAAATCAGAGACAATGGTTTTCAAATCCATTATCCAAAGCAAGTATTAGAGCATTCAGGGAGAATTGTGAGAAGTATGACTACAAACCATTTCAGATTCTGCCACACGACAGCTACCTGATAAACCTCGGACATCCAGAAAAAGAACCTTTGGAAAAATCGAGAGCTTCTTTTCTTGATGAAATGCAACGATGTGAACAACTGGGACTTGACAGACTGAATTTCCACCCGGGAAGTCACCTGAAGACGATCAGTGAGGAAGAATGCCTCCGCCGGATCGCGGAATCTATTAACATTACTCTTGATAAAACAAATAATGTTACGGCAGTTATAGAGAATACTGCAGGGCAGGGTACAAATATGGGACATAAATTCGAACAGATCAGGTTTATCATTGACATGGTTGAAGATAAATCGCGTATTGGAATTTGTATAGATACCTGTCATGCTTATACCGCTGGATATAATATTAAATCACCTGAAGGATATGTTGATACATTCAATATATTTGATAAAATTATCGGATTTAAGTACCTCCGGGGAATGCATATAAATGATTCAAAAAAGGAACTGGCGACTAGAGTTGACCGGCATGATAATATAGGAAAAGGGTTCCTCGGTGAGGACGTGTTCAGAATGTTGATGAATGATGTGAGATTCGATGATATTCCGTTAATTCTTGAAACCCCGGAGGAGTCTTTGTGGGAAGAAGAAATTCGAAATCTGTATTCACTGATTAATTGATAGCAGGTTTAAATCCGATAAGTTTTTCTATATCAATTTCATTCAGCTTTTCTTTAGTTGCATTATAACCAATCTCAAATAGTTCATGAGCTTTCTCAGGATCAAGAATTTTATAATTTCTTAGTTCCGGCGGAGCAATAAAAAGATCGAATTTCTTCGATTTTTCGAAAATTTCTTTCGACATGCTGAGCATAAATGTCCTTTCTGCAATATTTATCAATCCGCTGATTTTTTCCATATAACCTACCGGATTTACAAAAGAACCGATAAGAATTTCACACTTGTTTTCAATTGGCCTCAGGGGCAGATTATCAAGAACCCCACCATCTACATAGGAGATATCATTGATTTTTATTGGCTGGAAAAGGACCGGGATGCTTGCTGATGCGATAACAGGATCATATAATTCTCCTTCTGAAAAATAGACTGCTTTTCCGTTATTCAGATCAGTTGCAGTAACATATAAAGGTATTTTAAGATCTTTAAACTCTTTTGAGTGTAAGCAAGTTTTCAAAATTTTGAGTATGCCGCTAATTTGAAGTAACCCCTCCCTTGGTAATGCCGGACGCATAAAATCAAGTCGGCTGACGCAATTCATCAGGTTAAGTATCTCTTTAGGAGAATGACCATCAGCATAAAGAACACCAATAATCGCTCCTGAGCTTGTTCCGGATATAACATCCGGAAAGATTCCAGCCTCATTCAAGGCCTCGATCACTCCAAGATGCGCAAATCCTCTTGCTCCTCCACCGCTTAATACAAGGCCGGTTTTGTATTGTTTTTCAGGCATAAAATGTATTTTATCCTTATTTATCATTTTAAAAAGGCAGTAAATAATTTAAAATTAAGAAAAGTAACAATGCCGGCAATAACCGACAGCAGTACAATAAGAAAACGGCTGTTGGCATATATCCCCATAACTTTTTTAGAAGAAGTCAGGTATATCTGTATCGCAATAGTAAAAGGAAGCTGAATGCTGAGAAATACCTGTGATAAAATAAGGCCTTTAAACGGGTCACCTATAAAGAAAATTAAAATTAAGGCGCCCAGCAGGGAAATAAAAACACCAATCCGGGAATGATTATCTTTAACATTATATGGTTCCCCATACATTCCTGAAACTATAGATCCGCCAGCCATTCCGGAAGTTATCGTCGATGCAACCCCGGCAAAGAGAAGAGCAACAGCAAAAACAACAGAAGCATTGGATCCAAGCAAAGGCTCAAGAAGTTTTTCCGCCTGTTGAAGCTCTTCAACTTTCTGGCTTTTTGCAAAGAAAGTTGCTGCCGCCAGAATTATCATGGCGCTGTTTATGGCCCAGCCGATTATCATAGAAAACAATGTATCCGCAAATTCAAACCGGAGTTGTTTTTTAATGATCTTTTCATCCTGAAGGTTCCACTGGCGGCTTTGTATGATTTCCGAATGAAGGAAAAGGTTATGTGGCATTATAACTGCTCCTAGAACACTCATTATCAATAAAATAGAGCCATCAGGGATAGAAGGTTTAACCCATGAGATTCCTGTCTGTATCCAGTCGACTTTTACCAGGAATAGTTCATATAGAAACGAAAGGCCGATAATGGAGACAAAACCTATGATCCATCTTTCGATTTTCTGATAAGAATTAGAGAAAAGCATTATCATTACAAAAATGGTCACAAGTATTGCACCTATTTTTACCGGAACATCAAATAACATGTTCAGGGCAATGGCACCTCCGAGGATTTCAGCCAGTGAAGTAGAAACAGACGCCAGTACAGCAAACGAGAGGATGGATTTTGAAATCCAGGGTTTTAAATGAATTGTTGCTGCTTCTGAAAGACAGAGCCCGGTTGCAATTCCCAGATGAGCGACGTTATGCTGAAGAACTATCAGCATAATTGTAGAAAGAGAAATAACCCATAATAACGTATACCCGAATTCTGATCCGGTTGCAATATTAGCAGCCCAGTTACCCGGATCGATAAACCCAACAGTCACAAGTAAGCCAGGGCCAATATATTTGAAAATATCAAGAGCCCCGAAAACAGGTTTGTGATCGTTTCTTTTCAGGTCTCCTAAGAATCCGAAATAATTCAATAGATTCTTGATATTTAACATATTGGATATAATAAAATATCAATTTACAAACTTCGTGATGGCACTATTAAAGATGACAAATATAATCAATGATACTGAAAATCATTACCGGTATTCCAGGTGATAATTAGATTCATGGTAATTGAAGAAAATCAATATTTTTGTCAGAAGGTTATTATTAATCATTAAAATTTGAAAAAAGTATGCAATTTTTACTCCTAGCTTATGACGGAACGGATCCGGAAGCACTTCAGCGCAGGTTAAATGTTCGTGAAGAACATCTTCAAAAAATCGGCAGACTTAAAATAGCCGGCGAATTTTTATTCGGTGGCGCTATTCTCGATGATATTGGAAAAATGATAGGATCGATGATTGTTTATGAATTCCCTGACCGGCAGGCTCTGGATGAGAGACTAAAAGACGAACCTTACATTATCGGTGGAGTCTGGACAAAAATTGAAATTCAGCCATTCCGTCATGCAAAAATGATATAATAAAATATGGAAACTAAAAAATTTGCTCCGGCAGTTGATAAAAGTGTTCTTGTTCTTCTGGCTGGCCTTATGTGGTGTGGAGTAGGGGTTTTACTTGTCAGTTATGCAGTGTCGTGGCTGTCTTTATGTACCGGAAGGGAACGGTTTTTCTTATATCCTGCAGGATTCCTGGCAGCAATGCCTATTCATCATTTTGGCTTCCTTAAGATTGCCGACAAAAATCTGAACCGGATATTACTTCTCACTGAAAAAAAGAGTCCGTTTTCCTTTATGACCTGGAAAAGCTACATAATTGTTCTGATAATGGTTTCAATGGGAATTGCCCTGAGGCATTCATCAATACCAAAACGATATCTGTCGATTCTTTATAATGGCATTGGATTAGCTTTGTTCCTGTCAGGCATCAGGTATTTCAGATTCTTCTTTAAATTACTGCTTGAGAAGAGGTCTGAGAAATAAATGATTTTATTGTCCTGCAATTTGTTTTTGATATTTTAATATTGCGTTGAACACCTGCAACCGTATAGGACTTACATTATAATACTCACCGGTGCTCAATAATCCCGTATTCTGACGGTTTATTAACAGTATAACTGATATATTGTATTGAGGAACAACAACAATGCTTGTTCCTGTAAATCCGGTATGGCCAAAAGTTCCTTCCGGACCGTTTTTCATAAAAGAGTTGTCAGGATCCATCATCCAGCCAAGACCATTATTGAATTTATCTTTTGTCAAGAAAGTATGAATGGTTTTTTCTGAAATAAACTGAGTGTCACTTGTTTTACCTTTATTGATCAGCATATCAACCAGCTTCTGCATATCATCGACTGTCGAAAACAATCCAGCAGCACCCGAAATCCCTGCATTGGCGTACCAGGCATTTCCGTCATTTACTTCCCCTCTTAATGTATAGGAGCGCCAACCGTTCCATCGCACAGGATCAATTTCCTTAATTTTAAACCCGAGAGTTGAATCATAGACCATTCTTTTTTCAAACGGATTACCATGCGAAGTGGCGGCTATATTTTTATAACTTCCTATTCTGAGAGGGTTATATGTTGTGTTCTTCATTTGCAGTGGCAGAAAAATATTTTGCATCTCGAATTTTTCCAATGGCAGACCAGATACAATCTCAACTATTTCCCCAAGAATTACAAATCCCAGATCGCTATACCGTCTTTGTGCCCCGACGGGAAACATCAAGGGAAGTTCTCCGATAAGCCTGTAACTTTCTTCTTTATCGGAAGCACGGTAATAAAGAGGATACCACTCATAAAGACCAGCGGTGTGTGTAAGAAGATGTTGTATTGTGATATCTCTTTTATCAGGTGTGCCAAAAGCTTTTATATACTTGCATACGGGGTCATCGACTTTAAGCAAACCTCTGTCAGCCAGTAACATGATCGATGTTGTTGTACCAATAACTTTGGTGAGCGAAGCAATGTCAAAAAGAGTATTGACTGTCATTTCATCGGGTGCATTGACAAGATGATGGTTGTAATCATACTTTTGAGCATACCCGTAAGCCTGCTTGTAGATTATCTGATTTTCTTTTTTTATCTCTATAACAGCTCCCGGGATCTCGTCCTTATTAACCTTGGTTTGAAGAATGCTGTCTATTACGGTAATAAGATTTGCCCAGGCTGCTTTCGGAGTAATATTCTGACTAAATACAGTCGAAAAAGAAAAGAACATTAACAAAAAGAGGATCAGCTGACAAGAGGGAAAATTTCTAAATAAACGCATTGGTAAGCGGATATTAATTTTATTAATTCAAAATCCATTAACCGCAAAGATCGCAAAGATTTTTCGCAAAGGTCTGAAAGAACTGCATTATCTGGTTTTAACTTTGCGTTCTTTGAGCCTACTTTGCGCACTCTGCGGTTAAAGAAGTAGCATATGTAAAGTCTTATAATTCTTCAGGAGAGTTTTTAGCGATATATCCAACTCTTGGACCAACTGTTTTACGAAGCAGTAATTCAGTAAATCCTTCTTTAACAAAATTCTCCAGTTCTCCAATCAGCTTAAATCCATACTCATAATAAAGATTAATTGCACCTTTGTTAAATGAAGAAACGCAGATAAAAACATTTGGTGAAAACTTTAGAATCCTTTTTTCACAAAATTGCAGAAGCTTTTTCCCGAAGCCCTTGCCTCTGTAAGGTTCATCTATGCAAATTGTCTGAATATATCCCGAAAAAGTTCCGCACGTCTGAATGATAACAAAACCGGCAACAACATTTTCTGTTTCAATCACATAAATTTCCTTGCAAGCTCCTTCAAAAGCTTTAAGGCATTGTTCGTAATTCATATCCAGGGTTATCCAGGGATCTGTTACAGACATCATCTGTGCACAAACGGCAATTTCTTGCGGATCAGATGTGAGCGTGATTATAATTTTTTCATGCGGAGTCATTGATTCTTTTTCCTGATAATGAATAAAAATAAAATCGTTAATAATGCATTTACAAAAATATTCATAAACCCGAAATCAAAATGGAAAGCCTTTATAAAATATCCATTAAGAAGCCATGTAAGAAATGCAGCTGATAAACAAGCAACCGGGACCAATTTCTCCTTGAATTTAATTTTGGAAAATAATCCGGTCAGGTACAACCCTAATAAAGGTCCGTAAGTATAACCGGCAATTTTGAAAATTGTGTTGATAATCGCTCCCTTGCTGTTCCAGAACGACATTACGATTAAAAACATTACAACATTTACTCCAAACAATACGCGGTTTTTTAATTTCTTCCTGAGCTCATGAGGTTGATTTTCGATATTGATAAAATCATAACTGAAAGCAGTTGTCAGAGCTGCAATACAAGAATCAATACTGGCAAATGTGGAGGCAATTACACCAATAAGAAATGCGATAGCACCTATTTTGCCAAAATAATTCAGTGTCAGTAAGGGGTAGAGATCATCAGTATTTACAAATTTTCCGTTCTGTGTTGCCAGATTAATTCCATGACGTTCGGCATATAAATAGATCAATATTCCCAGCCCCAGGAACATTGTCTGGGCAAATGCAATAAAAAAACTAAAAGTAAGAACGTTTTTCTTTGCATCTTTGGCATTTTTTACTGTAAGTGTTTTTTGCATCATACTCTGGTCAAGTCCCACAAGTGCCACAGTAATAAGTAATCCTGAGATAAACTGTTTGAAGAAATTTGATCCGGAATGAAAATCCCAGTCAAAGACTCTGGCATATGGATGGTGTATAATCGTTTTTGTCATTTCAGGAAGGGAAAGGCCTAATGAGTTTTTTATTGTTAGAATTGAAATGACAATTACCGTAATCAAAAAAAGCGACTGTAGGGCATCTGTCCAGACAATCGTCTTAATACCTGATTTATTGGTATATAACCAGATAAGAATAAGGACTACAATGATGGTTACAAAGTATGGAATATGCAGATTATCAAAGAAAGCGTATTGCAAAATTTTTATGGACAGAAGCAACCGGAGAGCGGCTCCAAAAGATTGAGATACCAGAAAAAATAATGAACCGGTTTTATAAGTAACATTCCCAAAGCGGATATTCAGGTAAGTGTATATTGAAACCAGTTTCAACCTGTAATAAATAGGAGTGAGTATAAAAGCAATAAAAAGATAACCCACTATGGTACCAAGGATAAACTGGAAATAATAGAGATTGTTATTTCCAACATTTCCCGGGATCGAAACAAGCGAAACTGCAGAAATACCCGATCCGATCATCCCAAAAGCTACCAGGAACCAGGGAGAAGCCCTGTCTCCGTCAAAAAAGGTGGTATCGTGTATATGCCGGGAAGCAATCCTGGAAATCACCATCAGGATAGAAAAATAACATAAGATGATTATAAACAGCAACAGAGGGCTCATCATTCAATATTTACATACAAACGCCAAACCTAACGAAAAACTCGGATTAATTAACATTTCAGTATCTTCGTTGTTTATAATGATAAAAATTTAAATAAAATGGCATTTACACTGCAACCCGGTCAGAAGGCGATAGACTTTAAGCTTCCCTCAACAGAAGGTAGGGAATACAGCCTTTCAGATTTTAAGAAATATAAGTATCTGGTGATCTTTTTTACCTGTAACCATTGTCCATATGTAATTGGATCAGATGAAATTACAAGAGCAACTGTAGAAAAATTCAACAAAAAGGGTGTTGGTTTTGCCGGGATAAATTCTAACAGTGAAAACACATATCCGGAAGATAGTTTTCCCAACATGGTTGAAAGGATGAAAAGCCATAAGTTTCCATGGGTCTACCTTTATGACAAACCCCAGGAAGTGGCAAAAGCATACGGAGCATTGCGAACCCCTCACTTTTATGTGTTTAACGAGGAGAGAAAGCTTGTTTATACCGGACGTGGAGTTGACAATCCCAGGGATCCTTCAAAAATGTCAATTAATAATCTTGATTTGGTTCTTGAGGAGCTTACCAGTGGAAAACCAATCTCAATTCCGGTTACGAATCCGATAGGCTGTAATATAAAATGGGAAGGAAAAGATGCCCACTGGATGCCACCGGATGCCTGCGACCTCGTTTAGTCACAGGGATTCAAGGAGCCAGCCTTTCAATGACCCAGAGATTTTTTCTTTTTGTGTAGGTTAACCGGTCGTGTAACCGGAAATCTCCTTCCTGCCAGAACTCAAACCATTCGGGAATAAGCCGGAATCCACCCCAGTATCGGGGTTTATCAACTGGTTTATCAGAGTATTTAATTTTATAAAAATCAAAACGGTTTTCAAGGTATTGCCGGTTTGGTATAACTGAACTCTGTTCACTGGCCCAGGCTGATAACTGGCTTTCCCTGGGTCTTGTCCTGAAATAAGATTCAGAATCTTTATCAGACACTTTTTCTGTTAAGCCTTCAATTCTAACCTGCCGACCGGATTCGGGCCAGTAAAAAAGCAAAGCTGCCCTTGGATTCGATGATAGCTGAAAGCCCTTCCTGCTTTTATAATTTGTGAAGAAGACAAATCCTTTTTCATTATAATCTTTCAGCAGAACAGTCCGGGCAGAGACTTTTCCGTCTGCAGATGCCGTCGCAAGTGTCACAGCCTCCGGGATGGCTATACCGGAAATCAGGTGTTCACCATACCAGATTTTGAACTGAACAATTGGGTCCGGATGAGCAGATATTTCTGAAATTTTTTTATTGTTAGTCATTTGGCAGCAAGAATTTTTTGCCACAAACCTGCCTGCCCTGCCTACCAGCAGGCAGGCGGCAAGCAGGGTCACCAACACTAAGTTGCACAAAGGAATTGTGATTATACCTAAGTTCCAGGTGAACCTTTGTGTCTTGGTGTCTTGATGGCAATTTTTAATAACTAATTCAAATATTACATTAACAACAGATTATAAGCATTGTTTGATCAGGAGGTTATTTTTAAGACTAAAATTAATTTAAACAATTGTACCTTTAAGCGAAATCTTTTTATGAAAACCGGACTTTATATGATCTCAGTGAAAAACATATTAAGACTTTCAGGAATTATCATGGTAATTATATTAAATCATTCCTGTAAGAAAAAAAATACGATTATTCTCTCACCGGCAATTGCAACTTCACCAGTGACTGAAATCTTATATGCAACTGCCACATCGGGAGGGACTGTTACGGATGATGGAGGAGATCCTAATGTTCTTCGGGGTGTTTGCTGGGGAACAAGTTCAGTCCCTACGATCGATAACAGCGGAACAGCGGATGGCTCAGGAGAAGGGGATTTTGTCAGCTCAATTTCTGGTTTGAAATTTGGGACATCTTACTTTTTGCGGGCTTATGCCATTAATAGTGCAGGCACATCATATGGAAGTGAGTTGAAATTTAAAACAAAAACACCGGGCATAGAATTTAATACAAGTCTGACTTATGGAACAGTAACAGATATTGATGGCAAGAGTTATAAGACCATTCCAATCGGAATCCAGGTATGGATGTCAGAAAACTTAAAAACCTCAAAATTAAACGACGGCACGGCTATACCAACAGTAACCGATAATGCACAATGGAGTAACCTTATTACACCTGCTTATTGCTGGTACGATAATAATGATACACTTTATGAAAATATATATGGAGCTTATTATAACTGGTTTGCAGTAACCACAGGCAAATTATGTCCCGTCGGCTGGCATATTCCCTCAGACAGTGAGTGGCAACTTTTGGTTGACTATCTCGGAGGAAGCGATATTGCAGGATCGAAAATAAAAGAAACCGGGACAAACAATTGGGTTCTCCCTAACACTGATGCTACAAATGCGAGCGGTTTCACAGCCCTTCCCGCCGGTCAGCGGGGAAGCCTGGACGGTATATTTAACGGCCAGGGTATTTATGGAGGCTGGTGGTCAACTACGGAGCTTGACGCGAGTCCTTTAAGTGCAGCATGGTGTCGCTGGGTCCATGNNAAGATACTACAGTTGTTGCCCGAAATGAAATTTTCAAAAAAGACGGGTTTAGTGTCCGTTGCATTAAAGATTAAGGAGCTTTCATAGCACTATTTTAAAGGGAATTAAAAAGGAAGATAAAATCTTAAAAATTTGAAATATGAAAAAAATAATTTTGTTATTTATTTGTTTATTTCTAATGGCGGGACTATCAGTTACAAATAGTTGTAAAAAAGACAACAAGATTAAGGGCTGTACAGATAAAGACAGCCAAAACTATGATCCTGCTGCCCAGGAAGACAATGGAAGCTGTTTATATGAAGGAGCAGTTGTTATATGGTATGATCAGGCTGCTTCAACTGGTTTGATAGCTGACGGCGCAACAGCTTTAACATTCTATATAAATGGAGAAGTCGTTGGTTCCTCGGCAACGAGTGTCTATTGGACAGCGGCTCCTGTTTGTGGTGATAATGCTTCAATAACCGTAACTGAAGATCTGGGAAAAGTAAAGACACATGCGTACGCTCTCAGTGTCAAGGATCAGACTGGATTTGAATACTGGAATCCGGTGGTAAATGTTGACGCAAATACCTGTCTTCAATTTCAGTTAGCCTGGAGTGCAAGAAAAAAATAAAACACTATAAAAACCCTGCTATTGCCAGAACCTTCTCTCTTGCTAATCCTTAATGAATTTCAAAATAGTGATATTTTTTATATCTGTCTCGCTAATTTTCATAAAATATAACCCCTGACTTAAGGATGAAGTATTGATGAGAATTTCCTTCCCGGACAAATTGTAAGTAGATACCAGTATCCCCGCTGAATTATATATGGAAATGACTTTTTCTCCTTCAAACGTGGTTATCAGGTTAATATGATCTTTCGCAGGATTGGGATAAATTGCATAATCAGACTTTGCAATTTCAGGAACCGCGTCAATATCAGACGAAATATCTCCCTCTACTGTAATGTTATCAAACCTGTTATTTCCTTTGTTTCCTGTGTTTGGGGCAGAGAAATTAATCCTGAGGACAAATTTTTTGTTGTTATTAATTGCAGGAATAGAACGTAAATCCAGTGTTACAAGACTCCAGATTGTATCAGCAAAATTAGAGAAAACAGGCAAACCAGTGTTTATAAAGGTAGCAGCGCTATCAAGACTGTACGAAAAGACCTGTTCGTGCTGACCACTCTTGATACTTGATAGCTGAGTTTCATACTTAATAACAATGTTCTGGTACCTTGTTGTGGGTATATACCATAAAAATTCCATACTATCGCTTGGGTTACGTGTCCGGACCGCATTATTCACCGCCCCACAACAATCGATATAACCTGATCGTTGATTTATAGTGTCTCCCACGAGATTGTCGATATCCCCCCAATCGTTGACAACTCCCTTTAAAGGTTTGTAAATAATTGCTGCACCACCAAGTCTGGAAAAATCAGCCAGAATTGGCTGAGAATCATATAAAATACCACCTGAACCGTCGGAAGGTAATGTATTATTAAAATGCCAGTAGTGAATCATCTTTGCCGAACTGGTATTTACAAAAGGATTTGATACGTTTATATAAAATACTTGCTTTGCAGACGATGCAATATTTGTTGCTGTTATAGTAACCGGCCCAATTAATCCTGATGACGTTGGAGTACCGGTTAATGTACTGCCATTTAATGTCAGCCATGATGGGTTACCGGCAACAGTGAATTCAGGTGAAGGTGTTCCTGTAGCCGCGATATTGTAAGTATACAAAGAACCTGCTGTTCCGGTAGTCAGAGCCGTACTTGTAAATTGAGGAATAGAAGAAACAATGATACTAAAAGTCTGTTGAGTGCTTCCTTCAGTATTCATGGCAGTAATTGTGACAGGTCCGAAGGTACCTGTTGAAAGCGGAGTGCCGCTTAACACATTGCCATTAAGTGTAATCCAGGAAGAGTTTCCGCTTACAGAAAGATCCGGCACCGGTAACCCGGAAGCAGCAATAGTATAAGTATAAAGAGAATTAACTACTCCTGAAGTTACCGCAGTACTTGTTATCACAGGAGCAGAAGGCACAGATATGCTGAATGATTGTTGAACACTGCCTAGTATATTAGTTGCAGTGATTATTATCGGGCCGAATACTCCAAAAGTCGGAGGAGTCCCGCTCAATGTTGTATCAGCCAGTGTAAGCCATACCGGATTGCCACTGACCGAGATAGTCGGTTTTGGAACACCTGTGCTTGCAATTTTATAGCTGAACGGAGAGCCGATAGTACCAGTCGTTGGAGCAACACTTGTAATTGCCGGTCCGACAGGTATAACATCTTCTCCGACTATAAGGTTGAATACCTGCTGGGAACTTCCGGCCAGGTTGGTAGCGGTAATTGTAACCGGACCAAATGTACCAACCGATGGCGGTGTTCCGCTTAGTACATTATCGTTGAGGGTTAGCCAGGAAGGGTTACCACTTACTGAAAAAGCAGGAGCAGGCGTTCCGGATGCGGTGATAGGATAAGAATATAGCCTGTTAATTATACCTGTTGTTAATGCTGTACTCGTAAATACAGGGCGGATAATAGTATCGCCTTCAATCGTAATATTGTCAAACCTGTTATTTCCGCTTGTACCTGTATTTTGACCGGCAAATAATATCTTTAATACCAGTTTACCCGTATTGTTAACTGCAGGGATGGAACTCAAATCAAGATTAACCTTTCCCCAGGCGAGGCCAGCAGAATCGTATGCAATCGGCAAACCTGCAGTGGTAAAAGTTAAAGCGCTGTCAATGCTGTATGAGAATACCTGACGGTGTTGACCGCTTCCCGTACTTGATGATTGTGTTTCATATTTAATTACAATGTTCTGATACTTCTTAGTAGGAATATACCATAAGAACTGCATATGATCACTTGGGTTACGCGTTCTCACTGCATTGTTTGTCGTCCCGCAACATCCTCCATATCCCGGCCTCTGATTTATGGTATCGCCGACCAGATTATCAATGTAGGCGTTGATCGTATCAGTCGCACCCGCTTCTTTAACAGGTTTATAAATTATTGAAGCATTCCCCAATGTGGAATAATCAGCGGGTATTGCGCCCAGATGAACACCTGTTACTGTATTATTAAAATGCCAGTAATGAACCAGTTTTTTGGTTTGTGCCAGACTTTTGGATTGTGCCTGACTTTCAGTCTGGAACAAGAATAAAGCGAATGAACATGCTAAAATGAAGAAAAAAGTTTTTTTCATCGGAATATGCAATTTATTGCCAAAGGTGGGGAAAAATTAGGTAGAAATTATAAGATGTTTGTCATTTTATAGATTAAAATATTAATTAAGCAACTCTACCGGCAGGGACTTTGGGAGGTCCGATAATGATTACGAATACACATGAAAGCGTCGGAGGAGGCACCGGTACGATTTGTCACGATTTTAAGGGAGGAACAGGTACTTCTTCACGCAGAGTGACAGTTGGTTCGAAGGTTTACACGCTCGGTGTCCTGGTTCAGGCTAACTATGGCATCCGCAGGACAATGACGGTTGCAGGAGTGCCTGTGGGTAAGGAGATCACCGACCTTATGCCGGAAATAGATCCTCTTAAAAAAGAAGAAGATCGTGGATCCATTCACCATGACCATTAAAATCATCCTGGAACAGAATGATAAAACAAAATGGTTCACGATACTTTTGGGAACTCCTGATGAAGCTAAGACTTATCTGCAACAGAAAGAGCTGACTGAAAAGCAATAACATAATAAATCACATCTGAAGGAGAATTGATGCTGGAAAAAGTGCTCCGTTTGGTCTCTTTTTTAGTCAGAGTAATACATTCATCTCAATTAAGTCCTGGGTGGAGGGATTTTTATTAAAAGAGGCTTTCTGAGAGGAAAATCAGGGAGCCTTTTTTTATGTCAAACAAAATAGCACAACGCATCACTCTTGGAAATGTGTGAATTATGTAATCTTTTTCTAAAGTTATATAACACTTTTCAATTTAAAGATATTCACCTTTGCACTATAATATTAAGTATTTATGGATAAGACATTGCCTTTGATCATTTTTGACTGGATTATAATGATTTATTAAGGTTGAAATTAATGGCTTTCCATCAGATTATTTATGAAAATTGTAATATCATTGGTCAGATATAATCTATTTGGCCTTTGCAAATAGTAATAGTAATAATAATAAATCAAAAAAATTAAATTATGAAAAAAGCATTATTCGTTGTTGCATTCGTAATTGCAGCTCTGGTTGTTAACGGACAGGCCAAAGATACAACTACTATGCAGAAAAAGTCCACCACTACGACAAAGGCCACCACAACCACAGTCACAAATGAGAAGTCCATCCGTACTGCCGTCAAGGTAACTGAGCTTCAGAAATCTATAACTGACAATATTGCTAAAGATTATGCCGGTTATACTATTAAAGGAGCAACAAGCGTTACACTAAATAACAATGTCACCTATGAGGTAGTTATTGTTAAAGGGACCGCCACTGAAACTCTTGTTTATGACAAAGATGGTATGTTTGTTAAGAAACTTCCGCAAAATGCTGTTAAGCCAGCTCCAAAGAAAAAATAACGGATAAAGTCGGTGAATCATTTGAAATCGGTGCTTTGAGGCACCGTTTTTCATTTTGAGATGTTGCCCTTATTTAACTGGTACATATTCAATTTTGTTTTGTTCTTATTTCGGCCAACCATGATCAGGGTAACAGACATTACTATACTAGTATTCAATGCGAAAATCTGTATAGTTGACAGGCGGGAAAGTATCTATGTTTACAGATTCTACAAAACCAAAACCCGGACCCTTTTTACACCATTCAACATAAGCGTTTAGTTGTTCTCTGGATCCTTCAGCTTCTATATAAACACTTCCGTTGGACAAATTTTTCACGAAACCTTTAATACCACGATTCCGGGCTTCACTTGATGCACTCCATCTGAATCCTACACCCTGAACCTGTCCGGAGATATGAATCTTGTAGAGCAGTTTTTCATCCATGGCTAAAAACAATGTTATATGAATTTGAAACTTGTATCAATATAATTTCGAATAACGAAATTATAAATTTAGTTTAATTGATATTGTTCATGAATAAGAATCTTAACCATTTGAAAAAAATAAACATTATTTCAGTATTGATTTTGGGATGAATAAAATAAAATTGCATTTAGCTTGTGCAATTCTTAGTTATAACGTAATGATTTCTTTGATTGGAAATATTGGTTTGCGGGTTATAATCTTTCCGGCATCCTTCAAAACATCCAGATGTATTACAACTGAGGAAGGCAATTGATGATTGGAACTATTAAGATCTACACTGATATCGGCTTTTTTGCCATCCTTAGAAACGATAAGATCCACATCCAGTATTCCAAATTCGGTATAGACGCCTTTCAGGGAAGTTCTCATACCAGGTTTTATCCAGGTTGGTGGAAGGGCTTCAAATAAATGAAGTTCTTGTCCTCTTTCCAGTGCGATGAAATGGCGGATCATGCGAATGACCTCTGCACTGGCCCAGTTGTGAGGCATATCGCCAGTTACCTGATAAGACTTCAATGATTTTACAGGTTGCTCTTCTCGCCATACAAGAGTTGGTGATGCATGATTGGCCATAGCATACATAGTTTTGACTGCTTTTTGGCCATCGCCGAGCCACAACCATGCGTGTGCATAAAATGATCCAAAATAATTCCAGACGCCTTTATCCTGCCAGCCTGTTTCATAGACCAGCCCTTCACGTTCGTTGCATTTAAGCATATTCATCGTTCCCATCATTAACGGATCATTATTGGCGAATATTTTTCCGGGAAATATGGCATGACAAAAAGCCCATTGTCCACGTTGTATCTGGCAACTGTCAATTAAATATATTGGTACAGCGCGATTACCGCACGAATCAGTTTTCAAACTACGTATAGCAGCCTTACGATAGTCAGCAAACATTGTATCGTATTTGGCTTTCCACAATCCAGCTTCTTTTTCCTTGTTTAGCATTAGAGCAATATCCACCGCTGATTTAAGTCCGTTCAACGACCAGTAAACATTTGTAAATTCATAAACTTTTTTGCCAAGACCCCCATCACTAAAACCTGCAGGAACAAGACCGTAATTAGGAGCATTTTTATCTTTCATAGTCCTGTAACGTAAAGTATCAATAAAACCCACTGCCCTCACTACATTGTCCCATTTCGATTGCAGCCAGTTCATATCTCCCGTAAGCTGAGAATGTCGTTTAATAACCCACAATACAATTCCTGTTTCTTTCCAGTGGCTGTCCATGAGTAAAACCGAACCGTTTTTATTCTGAAAATTCAGCATGTATTCAATTCCGTTTCTCACATCCTGCCCCTGTCCAAGAAATGTCATAGATTCGAGCAGGAAAGAACCGTCTATAATCCACAATCCCCGATAGCAGGTTGGTCCGACCTGAAAAGCCGGCAATCCCTTTTTTATTTCTCTGGCCTGATAAATATTACGGATGCAGGAATAGATAAGATTTTGAACATCACTATCGGGAACGGTAATATGATTATAAGGAAACGGATAAGTATTCCAGTAATCAATGGCTTTTGTTTTGTAATCCGCAGCTTCATTGACAGAGGGAGATATTTGTGCAGCCTTGCTTCCAATATTTACAGCGATTGCTGTCATATAACCGGCACCCGCTTTCAGTGACACAGGGTTAAATTCGACTGTAAAATAATGATTTGAACCAAGTGGTTTTTCATTGATAGATACTACACCATCAGGAAACGAGACAGTAATCCTTTTATCAATCGACAATGTTTTTTTATCCTTACTCAACTGAACCGGGTAAACTGATTTAACAAAAAATTTCGGAATTATTGATGTATCTTTATTTGATTTGTTATTAGTAGAGACAATAATAATATCATTATGAGGTAATCCCTTAAATCCTTTTGACAGCTCACAACTATCTTCTGAAGAATGTTTTAAAGCAGGAGCAACTGCAAAAACATCAGTTGAAAAAATAATTCCGTTTTTTTGGCAGGATGTTAATAAAATTGGCACTTTGGCAGAATACAGGTGCTGCAAAACCCCAACGGTTTCAACAGAATCCAATCCGGCAGACATGGAAATATTACAACCGTTGAATGGTCCTGTATATCTATAATCGTAGTATATAGTTCCTTTGTCATCAACGATGGTTTTCTGAACTTCATCTGGCAGACAGATAGCAGTCTGGCCCCACATAGGGGCATATCTAAGGTCCATTTTGTAATCACCTTCATTTACATAGGGTTTCCTGGTACAGGCTAATAAAACTAAAGTAATTAAGAAGAGTATTCTGCAGTATTTCATAATTATATTAAATGACTATCAGTAATCAGTA
>PLML01000073.1:0-3754 GCA_003141525.1 Bacteroidales bacterium | reverse complement strand
CCGTGGGGGAAGGCTGGGAAGGGGGTCATAACTGCTTAAGCATTTATTGTTTTATTCATGATTGCCGATACTCATATTATATTAAACTAAAAGTTTTATAATCAAATATAATTATTGAATTGATACTTTATAAAAAGATTTGTATGTTTTCTTTTGCAGCAGTGCAAAATCTGGACGTCTTGACCACTTTTCATAAGGGAGATGACACTTAACATAAATAACGTTACAACAAGTATTTAACTTCGATTTTTGGTGGTCAATTTATTTCGCCCTGAGGTATTGCACAGGCCATGTTACATCATCACCAAGTTCCCGTGCGGCAAGTAAAGGGAAATAAGGGTTTCTCAGAAGCTCCCTGGCGAAAAGCACAAGATCGGCCTTTTCTTCCTGAAGAATTGATTCGGCCTGCCTGGCGGTGGTTATGAATCCCACTGTTCCGGTCAATATTCCTGTTCTTCGTACTGCTTCGGAGAATGGAACCTGGTAGCCTGGACTGACAGGTATTTTGGCATTATATACATTGCCTCCTGAAGAGCAATCTATCAGATCAACGCCCATCTCTTTTAGTATTAAAGCCAGTTTTATACTTTCTTCCATAGTCCATCCTCCTTCTATCCAGTCAGTTACAGAGATGCGGACAAAAAGTGGATTTTCAGCCGGCCACACCAATTTAACGGCATTGATGACCTGTCGTAATAAGCGGGTGCGATTCTCAAAAGAACCTCCATACTCATCAGTACGCTGATTGCTGAGGGGAGATAGAAATTCATGTAACAGGTACCCATGCGCGCTATGAATTTCAATCACCTTAAAACCGGCAACCCTGGCACGTCCGGCGGCTGCTTTAAAATCGGAAACCACTTTAAGGATACCTTCTTTGTTCAATGACTCAGGTGCCCTGTCTCCGATAATGAAAGGATTGTCGCCTGGAGCCACGGTTTGCCAACCACCATATTTTTCATCAAGTTGTTTTCCTCCTTCATTGGGCACTGCACAGGAAGCTTTTCTTCCTGCATGGGCAAGCTGGATTCCTGCAACGGCACCTTGCAGATGTATAAAGTTGACAATCCTGCTTAACCCCTGGATATGCTCGTCATTCCAGATGCCAACGTCACCGGGAGTGATACGTCCTTCTGGCGAAACAGCTGTTGCCTCTGCAATAATCAGTCCTGCACCTCCTGCAGCCCTGCTTCCAAGATGTACCATGTGCCAATCATTGGTAAATCCGTCTATTGCTGTATACTGGCACATTGGCGACATTACTATCCTGTTTCTTAAGGTGATATTTTTTATTACCAAAGTTGAAAATAGTTTTGACATAATGAAGAAATATTTTTTTGTGTTCTTATGCTTTCATAACAAACCGGAACATGACTGCGCATGGAGAATGAACGCCTCAGCCAGCTTACAGCCGCATTCAAGTCCGCGGAACCTCGATACCTGTTCCTGGAGAGAATAAAACTTTTCAGGCGATTGTGATACATGTGCAAAGCATGCTTTTTGTTTAAGAGATTCCAGGGTAGTGATATCGACATAATAAGTTGGGGAAAACATCACCGTATCTTCACCATTGGAAACCTCATAAAAATACAAGACTGGCTCGATCGAAGACTTTGATTCTCTTAATCGCAGCCATGCATTATAAACCAGGGTTGATAAAGCTCTATGGTCAGGGTGGTTGTCTATCGGCCATTGAGTGAAGATAATATCCGGTTGCTCCTCCGCGAGGATCTGGAGGACTTCTTTATAACGGGGAGCATCAACAACGGACTGACCATCAATCTGGGTCGCGAAAACCGCCCGTGCTTTTAGAATATCACAGGCGTGCAGAGCTTCGGTGGTCCGTATTTTGGCAGCTTCCGTGGCTGACTTACCGTTAATTCCGGCCTCACCCCGGTTCAGATAGAGTAATACCACTTCATGTCCAATGTCTGTATACCTGGCGATAGTGCCTCCGCAACCATATTCCGGATCTCCAGGATGGCCGCCGGTAACTACAATTTTAAGTTTCCTGCCGGTTGTTTTCCCGGTGATATTCTGATGTGCGCCTGCGGTTAAGACTCTGCCGCCACTTGTACCCAGGAACGCGATTCCGCCTATTGTCTGGTTAATGAAATCACGTCTTGACCGTGTTTTTCCGGTATTGGTCCTGCCAGAAGCGGCCATATTGCTGATTGACATATTCCGGTTATTTTCTGACAAATATATATTATTTTCAATTGGTTGAATCGGTGGTCAATTAAAATAAGCCAACCATAGTCAGGGTCTCTGGCTTTTCCGCCAGTTAAACCCAAAGAATTTAAAAGCCATACCGACAAGTAACCACACCTGAGACATAAATAGTTCAGTGCAAATGATTAACTTAGCAAATGATTTAAACATTTTTACTAAATAAGTTCAAAAGACTAACTTAGAATACTTTAATTATCTAAAGCAGTAAAAAATGAAATCACCTGGAATCAACCTAATAGTAGCCTTTGCCGCGATTTTGATTCTAAATAATCCGGCAAATTCGCAGACTGAACATCAGAATAGTCAATCAAATAAGATTCCCTTATCTGATAGTCTCTTTTTTAAATATCTGGTTGCTCTTTATGCTCAATCCATTGACCAGGCTGATACAATACTTGCGGCAAAAATATGGCCTCCTACTGCCGAAATCTCTTTTATAAATCCGTTCTTATGACCACATTTAGCCTGTCAGAATGTATTTTTAATAAGTTTATAAAATGCAGGAACTACCATTAAACAAAGCATTTATGCTGCTGGAGCCGGGCCCGGTTGTTCTGGTTACCACGGTCAATGGGGAGAAAAATAATATTATGACGATTTCGTGGCATATGGTTATGAATTTCACTCCGCAGTTTGCCTTGCTGACGGGAGCATGGAATTACTCTTATGAAGCTCTCATGAAAAACAAGGAGTGTGTGATAGCTGTCCCGACAGTTGACATTTCTCAGAAGGTTGTTGAAATAGGCGGGTGCTTCGGTTCTGATACCGATAAATTCAAAAAGTTTAAGCTCACACCACTTAAAGCAAAGTCAGTTGAGGCACCGTTGATCAAAGAGTGTCTTGCAAATATCGAATGTCGTATAACGGATTATATTGAAAAACACAACATTTTTATTCTTGATGCAGTGTATGCATGGATAGATCCCAACCGAAAGGAAAGTCGCACCATTCATGCTAATGGAGACGGAACATTCATAGTTGATGGCCGAACCCTGAATTATCGTAAGTTAATGCTTCCAAAACTTCCTCCTGGAGTATAGGTCCAGAGTAAGACATTGATGATTAGTTGTTTTACTATCTTTGTTGTACTGGATTCTAATAATTAAAAAAAATTGAAAATTTTTGTGTATGGTTTTTATAATGTTATTGTCGGTTTTTCAAATCTGCTTTATTCCAGGGTTCATCGTTTATGTTTTTTTAAACAGGCATACTAATGATTCAAAAGTTTTATTGATCCCGGTTTTTTCTTTTGCTTTAAGTTTAATAATCAACTATATTATTGTTTCATCTCTGGCATATTTCCACATTTATACAAGACTGGCACTAATAATTCTGCTGTTAATTGAATTCATTGTCCTGACTAGCCTGTTTGTTTTACGGAAAATAAACATAAGCAGTTATAGTATTAAAATGATTTTAGAGGAAGTTGGGCAGGATATTATTTCTTTGTACAACCGCCGAAAATCCAGATATGGCTTTATACAATTTGTTTTTTTCATATTATAATACTCCCCAAAATTAG
>PLML01000155.1 GCA_003141525.1 Bacteroidales bacterium | reverse complement strand
TACTTCATAATTTCAAAGAACTTTCCTCTGCAATATCCGCCAGTTGGCGGAGAAGGTAGATTATTTCACTTTTGGGACGACAAATCTAATACATCTGAACTTCCTAACCAAAAATAATTGTTATATTTTTCCGGACGTTCCCTTTCCCCGTTTCCCTTTCTTCTCAAAGCCGGAATTCTGTCTCTCTTGTTCTTCAACCAACTCCTCGTCCTAAAGGGATGCAAAGATATAAATTGATTTTTTTCTGCCAAGCAAACAAATAAAAAAAACTCAAAATTATTTCAAAATGGGTTTGTTTCCCGCTATTTAGTTTATTATCTGTCTGTTAAGCCAAGTTAGTTTCTTCGAGAATTAAGGTCGACAATGACCTTAAGCATCTGTTCGTGGTACATACGATTCTCCATAAAAGTAAGAGAATAGGTAAGTTCCAGATCAACGGTACGGCTTTGTAAAAAACTTATATAGAAATCTGAACGGTCAGAAGTTTTTGACCTGTACGTGGGATCGCCCCAGTAAAGTTTATTTCCAAGTTCGCTGTAATAATGCATCAAGTTGTCACCTTTGTAGAATGTATTGAAAATCCCGAACCATTTGTATTCAACACTGGTTTCCATAAGAAATCCGTTTGATGCAATCCAGCCCGAATTGTCAGCCCGCGAACGTTCTAATCTTACAACCCACCCGGCATTTGTTTCAAGCTTTGTGAAACAGGTTTTCCCCGATAAATCTATCCCTACAGAGGTAAGAAAGAGAAGATTATCATGAAGAGGTTCTTCTACAACTGGGTCCATTTTCCCAGCATAATGAAACATAGCACCAAAATGCTGCAGATAGAAAATACCTGTCTTATACTTCCCGCTAAAACCAATAAAAAATGTTTCATTCACTGTTTTTGACTGACGCCCTGTCCAATCAAGCCAGACATTAAAATAATTTTCGTCTTTCCTGTATTCGCTGAAAATTCCATTTATGTTTGGACGATAATATAAGATAGAATCCTGGAAAAAGAGACGCGGATAATCTTCTATTGTGCGGGAACGGGGAAACGCACCCATAATAAATCTCAGGGGCCCCCTGTTGGATTCATAATAAGCAGTCGGATAAAACTTATCTATGGCATTCGGGCTTCCAAATTCATGCAATAGATTCACCCCGATATTCACCGTATTAAGTGTATCCCAAACGACTCCTAATTCAGGTGCGACCTGTACTCCTGCCATCGTTTGCGGGATCTTAACGGCTGATCGCCCAAATTCAGTGTTGTCAAAAAAATTGAATAAATTGAGTCTCCAGTCCTTTTCCTGCGTGAATGCTTCGGAACTTAATATTAAGAATGAAACAAGGATCAAAATTGTTGTTTTCATAGAGAAATTTTACCGGCTGTCCTTATCTTTTATTATATTTCCAGTAATGTGATATCTTAAAACAATTATTAAATCCATTTCTCACGGATTAAATCCAAGATAAATTCAAATAATTCTATTGATATAATGCGTATTAAATGAATTTCCTTACTTTCGCAATAAGATGGATGAAGTTTCAAATATAGTAATTATACCCACATTTAAAGAAAGGGAAAATATTGAATCAATTATTAAATCAATTTCTTCCCTGGCTATTCCCTTCGATATTCTTATCATTGATGATAATTCACCCGACGGTACTGCAAATATTGTTAAGGATCTTCAGAAATCATTCCATAATCTTCATCTGATTGAAAGACCAGGGAAAATGGGATTAGGAACAGCATATATTGCAGGGTTTAAATGGGCTCTCGAAAAAAGTTATAATTATATTTATGAGATGGATGCAGATTTTTCGCACGATCCGCACGATCTTTTGAAACTATACAAAGCCTGTTCAGAGAATGGTGCTGATCTTGCTATCGGCTCAAGATATATAAGCGGGGTAAACGTAGTTAACTGGCCTCTCTCCAGGGTTCTGATGTCGTATTTAGCTTCAATCTACGTAAGGATGGTTACAGGCATGAAAATTATGGATACGACTGCCGGATTCAAATGTTATAAAAAAGAAGTCTTAAAGAATATAAGGCTGGACAAAATCAAATCAGTTGGATATGGATTCCAGATTGAGATGAAGTTCAAAACCTGGAAACTGGGCTATAAAATCTTTGAAGTCCCTATAATCTTCACCGACAGAAAACTGGGAGCTTCAAAAATGTCCGGAGGAATATTTAATGAGGCATTATGGGGAGTCTTACGGATGAAGATCAGAAGTATCTTCATAAAAAATCTGTGAAATTGATTATACCTTTATATATATAGCTGAGTATCGAGAAACCCCTCTCCCGCTAAAGCGGGATCTCCCCCAAGGGGGCGAAAATACTTTTAAATTTTAGTGGATTTCTTCCCCCCGTGGGGGGAAATACAAAGGGGGTTTACAGATAATCTGAAAATTGAATTGATGTCTTACTATGAGCAGTATCCTGATAAAAAATGCCACAATAGTCAATGAGGGCAGAACATTCAATGCCACCCTTCTTATTAAAGATGAAATTATCATATCAATAGAATCGCCTGATCAGATAACTATTCCTTCAGGAACAAAAATAATCGATGCAAAAGGGTTATTGTTGATTCCAGGAGTAATTGACGATCAGGTTCATTTCAGAGAACCCGGTTTAACGCATAAAGGTGATATTTTTAGTGAATCGCGGGCTGCTGCAGCCGGAGGCGTTACCTCTTTTATGGATATGCCCAACACCATTCCGCAAACAGTAACTATTGATATCCTTAATGAAAAATACCTGATTGGTTCTGAAAACTCAATCAC
Source organism: Bacteroidales bacterium (assembly GCA_003141525.1). Classification (GTDB taxonomy): domain Bacteria; phylum Bacteroidota; class Bacteroidia; order Bacteroidales; family VadinHA17; genus LD21. Next base: position 10,006 of record PLML01000155.1, on the reverse strand, counting down.
GAACTACTCTTTTTACCTTGGAGCCACAAATACAAACCTCGGGGAAGTCTTAAGAGTTGACCCCTCAGCAGTTTGTGGAATAAAATTATTCATGGGGTCCTCAACAGGTAATATGCTTATTGATAACGAAACTGCTTTAAGAGAACTTTTTGCAAAGACCCCACTCCCCGTTACAGCTCATTGCGAAGATGAACCAATAATAAGGAAGAATAGTGAGATCTTCCGGGCAGAATATGGGGAAGATGTTCCTGTCAGAATGCATCCCAGAATCCGAAGCCGTGAAGCTTGTTTTCGCTCTTCATCACATGCTGTTAACCTTGCTAAAGAATATAATACAAGACTTCACATACTTCATCTATCAACCGCCGATGAGCTTAAGCTTTTCAGCAACGAATTACCATTAAATCAGAAAAGAATCACAGGAGAAGTATGTGTTCACCATCTCTGGTTTGACGAATCATCGTACGATGACCTTGGAACTCTGATAAAATGGAATCCCGCAATAAAAACAAGGTTTGACCGGGATGCTCTGATAAATGGCGTTAACAATAATCTTATCGATATTATTGCTACTGATCATGCACCACATACTTTAGCCGAAAAAGAAAGCAGCTATTTTAAAGCACCCTCAGGAGGTCCGCTTATTCAGCACTCACTGGTTGCCATGCTCGAACTCTGGCACAGAAAAATTTTCAGCCTCGAAAAAATCATTGAGATGATGTGCCATAATCCGGCTATTCTGTTTAATATCAGGAACAGGGGCTTCATTAGGGAAGGATATCAGGCTGACCTGTGCCTCATCAATCCTTCCAGTCCCTGGAGTGTTTCAAAGGAAAACATCCTGTATAAGTGTGGATGGTCGCCTTTTGAGGGATTAACTTTCAGGTCAAAAGTGGTTCAGACGATCGTGAATGGCGTGATTGTTTATGATAATGGTGCCATCAATAACGATTACAGGGGACAACGACTGATGTTTGACAGATAACAAATGTCGCAATGGCGTAAAGGCATAAAGGCGTAACGGCCATTAGTCCCGTTGAATCATTATGCCGTTGAGCCGTTGAACCTTTCTATCTGTCTTACAACAAACCTTACTGTACTTCTGGTTTTCTGTTCCAGAAGAATTTCCCGTCCTTCTGTTATCAGTGTCATTGCCTCAGGCGTATAATGCCTGATTGTAAGCATTTCTATCCTATCGTTATAAACTGCAGCAAATTCTGTTTTGAGATCATTAATCAAGACATCTATTTTCGCCCTTTCATCATCAACACAGACATCAATACTCACTGCACTTGCCTCCACAAGATTCACTTTTATGCCATGAGTAATAAATGAATGAAAAATCCTGCTCAGATTATCGCCCATTACAAAAGAAAAATCCTTCGGAAGAATTGAGATAAGTATCTGATTCTCTTTTCTAATAAAAACCGGCATAATCTTTCTGAGAGTCGCATCAAATTTTATCACCGTTCCTTTTCCTTCCGGGTTAAGAAATGAACGTACATACAATGGTATATTTTTGTTATGTAGCGGTTTAATAGTTTTCGGGTGAATGACTTTTGCTCCCGAGAAACTCATTTCAACAGCCTCCCTGTAAGAAATTTCATCTAGTTTCTGTGCCTCAGGAAACCATTTAGGATCAGCACTAAGGATGCCAGGGACATCTTTCCAAACCACAACACATTCAGCATCAAGCATATTGGCTATGATTGCCGCTGTGTAATCTGATCCTTCCCTGCCAAGAGTGGTTGTGCGACCATCAGCAGTTCCTCCTATAAAACCCTGAGAAACATAAATCCTCTCCTTTCTGAAGTCAAAGATGCTCTGTATTCTTTTGGTGCTTTCACTCCATAAAACATTTGCATCCCTGTATCTGTCATCAGTCAGCAGGTTTTCTCTTATATCAACCCATTCCACTTCCTGATGGTTTGATTTTAGATATTCGGCAACAATAATAGTTGACCAGATTTCACCATATGACACAACCTGATCATATTCAAAATCGTACTTCCCCCATTTCACAGTCAATAAATAATCTCTCAGCAAGGCAAATGAGACATCAATTTTTCCTTTTGCTTCCGATTCTTGTCCGAAAAGTTCCTTTATGATCAATAAGTGCCCGGCATAGACTTCATCGAGAAGATCGGTATATTTTCCCTCACCACTTAGCCAGGATTTAAGAACATTTTCAAGAGCATTTGTGGTTTTCCCGAAAGCAGAAACTACAATTACCAGATTATCTGACTCTTCTGAGACAATTTTTGCAAGATTCTTTATCCCGGCTGCATCTTTTACCGATGCTCCTCCAAACTTATAGACCTTCATGAATTCTAATTTGGTCTAAAAATAACATTTCCCCGGCACAATTGAAGTTCTTCGCAGCAAGCTACGAAGANNGCTGACTCCGCAGCAAGCAACGGAAAATGCGCTCGCGGGGATTCAATTCCATCCCTAAACATCCCTTTTAGGATTCATTTTAGTAAATTTGCCCGCGAATTCCATCAAATGAAAGAAAACAAGATTAAAGATCACTATATCAACCATCCGGTACTGCCAGGATTGATTGAAACAATTAATGATGACAAGTCGGGTAAGATACGTATCGAAGGTCTTTCAGGTTCATCAAGAGCGATTGTTCTATCACTGGTTTTTCATAAATCTCAGACAACCCATCTTGTAATTATCCCTGAAAAAGAGGATGCTGCCTATTTTTATAACGACTTAATTTCTATGCTGGGAGAAGAATCTGTCTTCTTTTTTCCATCCACGTACAAAAGATCGGTCCAGTATGAACAGACTGAACCAGCTAATATTGTACTTCGTACTGAAGTTCTGAATCATCTGGCATCAGGAAAAAGGAAGGGAATTATTGTTACCTATCCCGAGTCGGTTATGGAAAAGGTTGTCAGCAGAAAAAATCTGAAAAAGAACACCTTCAATATCAACAAAGGAGACAAAATTTCCCTGGAGTTTCTTGAAGAAATGCTTCATGAGTACAATTTCACACGAACTGATTTTGTTTATGAACCAGGACAATATTCGATAAGAGGAAGCATAGCTGACGTATTTTCTTACTCGGCAGATCTCCCTTACCGGATAGACTTTTTTGGCGAAGAAGTCGAAACCATCAGATCATTTAACACTGACGATCAGCTCTCTGTGAGTATTCACAAGCAGATTTCCATTATACCCAATATCCAGGATATTTCAATTGAAGAGATAAATGATTCATTCACCGACTTCTTGCCGCCATCTTCCCTGATATGGATTGAGGACGCGGAATATATTAAGGAAAAGATTAACAATATATACTTTCAGACCACTCAGAGAGAAGAATCGGGACAGATATCCAATAAGAAAGAGCTTGTTATGACCGGGAATCGTTTCCTGGATAATTGCAAACAATTCAGGATGCTCGAGTTTGGAAAAAACAGCTTTTTTGAACCGGATACCAGATTTGAATTCCATACTGAATCTCAGCCGGTTTTTAATAAAAATTTTGAATTACTCACCGGAAAGTTATTATCGAACAATGCTGAAGGTTATACTACTTATATCATCTCGGAAAGCGAATCACAGATCGAGAGGTTAAGGGACATTTTCTCAGAAATTAATCCTGAAGCACATTTTAATTCTCTGTTGCTTAATCTCCACAGTGGATTTACCGATCACGACCTGAAGATTTCAGTATTTACCGACCATCAGATATTTGACAGGTATCACAAATTCAGGATAAGAGGGTATTTTACCAGGAAAGAAAGCATTTCAGTAAAGGAGCTTACGGGTCTTAATCCCGGGGACTACGTTGTTCATATCGATCATGGGATAGGGAAATTCGGAGGACTTGAAAAGATTGAGGTTAATGGCAAGATACAGGAGGCTATAAAGCTGGTTTACAGGGATAATGATATCCTTTATGTAGGAATTCACTCGCTCTACAGGATATCAAAATATAAAGGGAAAGATAATGCCGAGCCAAAAATTTACAAGCTTGGTTCAGGTGCATGGCAGAAACTGAAGCAGAATACTAAAAGTAGAGTTAAGGATATTGCCAAAGATCTGATAATCCTTTACGCAAAAAGGATGGCCTCTCCGGGATATTCTTTTTCACCTGACTCCTATCTTCAGCGCGAGCTTGAAGCCTCATTTATATACGAAGATACCCCGGATCAATTGACTGCCTCAACAGCTGTCAAAAAGGATATGGAGGCTCCTCACCCTATGGACCGACTTGTCTGTGGTGATGTGGGTTTCGGTAAAACAGAGATAGCCATCAGGGCTGCATTCAAGTCGGTATCTGACAGTAAACAAGCTGCCGTACTTGTGCCAACTACTATTCTTGCACTCCAGCATTACAAGACATTTTCAGCACGACTCAAGGGATTTCCCTGTAATGTTGAATATATCAGCCGTCATAGAAAAGCTGCAGATCAGAAAAAAATCCTCTCCCGATTATCTGAAGGGAAAATAGATATTATAATTGGCACCCATAAGCTTGTAGGGCAGGATGTTAAATTTAAGGATCTGGGCCTGCTGGTTATTGATGAAGAACAGAGATTTGGTGTATCAGTAAAGGAGAAGCTTAAGAAAATTAAAGCAAACATTGATACTCTGACACTCACGGCAACTCCGATCCCTCGTACATTGCAATTCTCACTAATGGGAGCCCGTGACCTCTCCATTATCAACACACCACCTCCCAACAGGATGCCTATTGTAACTGAATTACATGGCTTTAATGAAGAGATAATAAAAGAAGGTATTGAATATGAGGTTTCACGAAACGGCCAGGTATTTTTTATTCATAACAGGGTTGAAAATATTAAACAGATACAGGCACAGATTAACCGGATTTGTCCAAATGTAAAGACCGCAATTGTACATGGTCAGATGGATGGCACCCACGTGGAAAATGTGATGTACGATTTCATCCAGGGAGATTATGATGTATTGCTTGCTACCACAATTATCGAATCGGGACTCGACATTCCCAATGCCAATACTATCTTCATTAATGATGCTCACCACTTTGGACTATCGGAGCTGCACCAGCTGAGGGGCAGAGTGGGACGCTCCAATAAAAAGGCTTTTTGTTACATGCTGGCTCCGCCGCTGAGTACCCTGACACACGAAGCCAGACGAAGACTCAAAGCAATAGAAGAATTTTCGGAACTTGGCAGCGGTTTTAATATTGCTATGCAGGACCTTGATATAAGAGGCTCGGGAAACCTGCTTGGAGGTGAACAGAGCGGATTCATTGCCGATGTTGGATTTGAAACATATCAACGTATACTAAATGAAGCCCTCATTGAATTAAGAAATGCTGAATTCAGAGAATCCCAGGCATCTGAAGAAAAGGTGGAAGCAGACAAAAAATCAGATTACGAGAAACAATATATATCTGATTTTCAGATTGATACTGACTTAGAAATAATGTTTCCCGATGAATATATCTCAAATATTTCGGAGAGAATAAGGTTATACAAAGAGCTGAATGAGATTGATTCAGAAGAAGCGTTATGTTCTTTTGAGAAGAGGCTTATTGACAGATTTGGCAATATACCTCAACCTGCACAGGCACTTCTCGATATTGTCAGAATAAAATGGATTGCCATAAAAATCGGGATCGAAAAAATACTATTGAAAAACAACCTGCTCATTGCTTATTTTATTTCCGATCCAAATTCGCAATTTTACCGGAGTTCACTTTTTGTTTCAATAATGAATTTTGTTAACAGGAAGCAAAAGCAGATGAATATGAAACAAAAAGCCTCAAAGCTGAGCCTCACCATCAATGATGTAAAATCAGTTAAAACAGCGATCAGGGTACTGAATGAGATACTGGAGTCGCATCAGGTTGGCCCTACTGTTACCTTAGATCCCCCAACCCCCCTTTAGGGAGGCAGGGGGGCAATTATTTTTTATTACTTTTGCATCATGAATCTTATTGTTGACATAGGAAATACAAGTACAAAACTGGCTGTTTTTGAGGGCAATAATAAACTGTCCCAATCACGCATAAATGAGTTGAGTTGTGAGGAACTTAAAAATAAACTGGCTGGATTTAAGATAAGGAAGGCGATTGTTTCCTCTGTTAAAAAGTTACCTCCATTCATTTCTGACCTGTTTTTTTCAGATATTCCCTTCGTTCATGTTCTTTCACATGAATCACGGCTTCCATTCAAAATTGAATACGATACTTCTGAGACACTTGGTTCCGACCGTATAGCGGCAGTAGCAGGGGCTTTCAATCTGTTTCCAGGTAAAGAAGTCCTCATTATTGATGCCGGTACAGCCTTAACATTTGACTTTCTTTCAGTCAATATCTACAAAGGAGGCAACATCTCTCCCGGATTGACAATGAGATTCAAAGCCTTAAACAAATTTACCGACAGATTGCCACTTGTTTCGCCAACCGGCAGTTTTACATTCCCTGGACAAAATACAAGTGATGCTATAAGGGCCGGAGTGATTACGGGGGTCACATATGAAATAAATGAGTATATTCGCACGTTTGAGAATGAACATTCTGATTTTAATATAATACTTACAGGTGGGGACAGTGAATTTCTTAAAGACAAAATCAATTATCACATCACATATATACCTGATATTGTGATTGATGGGTTAAATTATATCCTGGAATACAATGCATAATAAGCTAATAATTATCATTTTTATTTCTCTCTTCTCTTTTGCCTACACGGCCAACGGTCAAAAAGACATTGATACTCCTTATTCAAGATTCAATCTTGGGACACTGGAAACTGAAGGATCGTTCAGAAGCCTCGGAATGGGGAGTGTCGGAACAGCAATCAGAGATAACAGTTCGATATATTTTACAAATCCGGCATCTTACAGCAGCCTTGACACAATATCTTTTATTTTTGATTTTGGTGTTGATTACGGCAGTAATTTCATATCTAACAGCGAATCAAAATTCGCATCTAATGATATGGACTTTCATCATCTCATAATAGGCTTCCCCCTTTCGAAAAGATGGGGTTTTGCAGCAGGTGTTGTACCTGTAAGTTCCGGATATTACCAGATTTCTCAAACAGTTACTTCAACTGATCCTGGATATGATCCGATTACCGGAGAATACACCGCAAATCATGATGGTAGTGGAGGAATTAATAAATTCTTCGTCGGCTCCGGTTTTCAGATTGGCAAAAACTTTTCTATCGGGGCAAATTTGTCCTTTCTCTCAGGACAAATTACAAGAAGCAATTCATTCGTATTTTCAGACTTCTATAATGTCTTTAATAATAATAGCCAGGAGAAACTGGTATTAAACGGTATTAACTTTGATTATGGGATACAATACACTGCCTCATTTAAAAATAATTACTTTCTTAATATTGGCGCATCTATAACTTCGGGCAATAATTTTAGTTCAAAATATAGCCAGTTGTCATTCAGGTATACAGCATACGGTGTAAGTGACACAATTTCATACGTTGCTAATAGCTCTGCCAAAACTTATATTCCGGCAACCTACAGGTTTGGCATTTCATTCGGGAAGAAAAATAAATTTACAACCGGATTTGATTACATTACAACAAAGTGGTCAGCTTCAATAATTCCGGGCTCTACCGGCTATGCTGCTGATACACGTGAATTTCGCTTTGGAGCAGAATTTATTCCCGATAGATTTTCAAATTATAGTTACATAAGCAGAGTAGAGTATCGCATTGGTGGTCATATTGGTGATAATTATTTGATTATCAATCAGGAACAGCTTAAGGAGTATGGTGCGAGCATCGGATTAGGATTGCCATTGCGTTTTTATTCAAAAATTAATCTGTATATTGATTTAACAAGGATAACCGGTCCCTCGGCAAGTATTCTGCCCCGTCAAGACTATCTTACAGTGGGATTCAGCCTGAATCTGTACGATAACTGGTTTCTTAAGAAAAAGTATGATTAGAAGTTTTGCAGATTAATAATTAATCTGATAATTAAGAATATCACCTGGCTGTTATGAAGAGCCTGTCATCAAAGTTCAGATTTTATTCAGCGATTACAGCGCTCATCGTTCTAAGCATGATCGTTCTGTCATGCGAACATAAAATACCTGTCCTTCCAAAATCAGATCTTCTGACACTTCCTTCACTTACTGTAAAGGATTTCAAAACTGTACTTTCTGACTCCGGACGAATACAGCTTATAATGTCTTCGCACCTTGTTGAGAAATACGATAAAGCTGATCCACCGTATGCTGAGTTTAAGTCTGGAATAAAAGTTGTTCTTTTCAACAGCCTGAAGGATTCCGTTAGAGTGACTGCAAAATATGCGAAGTGTACCAATAATAATCTTTGGGAGCTCAGGGACAGCGTTGTTGTGATTAATGAGAGCAATGAAAAACTTGAAACTGAAGTATTATTCTGGAATCAGGAAAAAGATCATATTTACACCGACAGATTTGTGAAAATGACCAGTGAAGATGAGGTAAGCCAGGGAATTGGTTTCGAATCAGATTCTCATCTTACAAAGAGAAGGATCTTTAAGGTGACTGCGATAATCTATCTTAAGGATGAGAAATAGTTCGTTGCAGGAAAAAGAGCTAACTTTGATGCATGAACTTAATTCTGATAATACTTATAGCAATAATTTTGTCGGCGTTCTTTGCCGGTATGGAGATTGCGTTCGTCGCTTCAAACAGACTCCGGATTGAACTTGACAGGAAACAGGGCGCATTCGGATCAGGAATAATTAAACTTTTTACCGATAACCCGGGACAGTATATAGCCACAATGCTTATCGGCAATAATTTCTCATTGGTCATATATGGTTTGATATTCTCCAAAATCCTTGGAACATTGCTAACTCCGGTACTGGGTTCGGATCTTTTGGTCCTTATATTAAATACCATAATTTCAACCGGTGTTATCCTGCTGGTAGCAGAATTTCTTCCAAAAACTATATTCATTATTTCCCCAAATTTTTTTCTTAAGTTTTTATGCATCCCCACTTTGATTTTCTATTTTCTTTTTTACCCGATAAGTAAGTTTACCCTCGCAGCTTCAAACTTGTTCATAAAAATTTTCTTTAAAATCAACCCGGGAGAAAAAAAACAGGAGAATCTTGTTTTCAGCAAAGTGGATCTTGATCACTTTGTTAATCTCAGCAAACAGAGCAAAGAGGAGTCGGAACCCGACCATCGTGATATCAGGATTTTCCAGAATGCGCTTGATTTTTCCAACGTTAAGCTCAGGGAGTGCATGGTTCCCAGGACTGAAATTGAAGCAGTGGAATCCGGAAGTTCTGTCGAACAATTGAAAGATAAATTTGTAGAAACACGACTATCGAGGATTCTGATTTATGAGGACTCAATAGATAATATCACAGGTTATTTTGAATTAAAAGATATCTTCAAAAATCCATCAGAAATCAAATCAATGACACGAAAACTGGCAATTGTTCCGGAAACGATGCCGGCTAATAAACTCCTGAAGATATTCGTCGAAGAGAAGAAGAATATTGCTCTAGTTGTTGACGAGTTCGGAGGAACATCTGGGATGGTAACAATAGAGGATGTGCTTGAAGAGATTGTGGGAGACATCGAGGATGAACATGATACAATTGATCTGATAGAAAAGAATGTAGGCTACAACGAATATGTATTATCTGGTCGTTTCGAGATCGACTACCTGAATGAAAAATATCATTTCAACCTGCCTGAAGAAGATGATTATGAAACGCTTGCCGGAATGATCCTTTTTTATCATGGCAGTATTCCCGGAGTTAATGATGTTATAAGAATAGGTAATATCGTTATCAAAGTGCTCAGGGCCTCAACTACAAGACTTGAGCTTGTAAATCTGAAGGTAGAATGATCAGATTATTGAAATAAGATTCCTTGTCCGCCGTTGTGTTATACTTCAGAATTTAGGTAACAATTTTATGCTGTTTTTTCCAGACTTTTACCCCCTTTCATTTTCCCCCAGGGGGGAAAGGTTTCACTGCTTCTTCCCCCTTGGGGGAAGGTTGGGAAGGGGGTAAC